>NZ_JAYGHP010000011.1 GCF_034932065.1 Crocosphaera sp. UHCC 0190 | reverse complement strand
CCAATAAACCTTAGCAAAAATACCGTGTTAGAAGCCTTCATATTTGCAACCATATTAATTGGATTTTTTGGCATCGTCTTTAAACAGAATCTTGTCATGAAGATCATCTCAATGGATGTGATGAGTACCGGAGTAATTGCCTATTATGTATTAGTTGCTTCAAGAAAGGGCTTATTTACCCCCATTCTTGGTAATAAAGAAAATATTAATTATGCCGATCCTGTTCCCCAAGCAGTCATTTTAACAGCCATTGTTATTGGCTTTTCTATTCAAGCCTTAATGTTAGTCGGAGTCATGAAATTAGCTAAAAATAATCCTACCTTAGAAAGCAGTGAAATCGAGAAAAATAATACACCATGAACACCCTAACCATTATCTGGATAGCTATTCCCTTATTTATCGGTTTTACTATCTATCTACTTCCTAAAATTGACCGCTATCTTGCTTTAGTCGTCGCCATAGTTTCGGCTGGATATGCCTTACAAATATTTAGTCATACTTCACCTTTAAACTTAAATTTATTAGATAATTTTGCAGTAATTTTAGTTGTCGATCACCTGAGTGGTTTTTTCATTTTAACTAATGCTATTGTCACAGCAGCAGTCATTCTTTACTGTTGGAATCTGGAGAAAACTGCCTTTTTTTATACCCAACTTATCATCTTACATGGCAGTGTTAACTCAGCCTTTATTTGTGCTGATTTTATCAGTTTATATGTTGCCTTAGAAGTGATTGGAATTGCAGCTTTTCTGCTTATTGCCTATCCTCGCAGCGATCGCTCAATTTGGGTAGGGTTGCGTTATCTTTTTGTCAGTAACACCGCCATGCTGTTTTATCTGGTGGGGGCCATTTTAGTCTATCAAGCCCATCATTCCTTTAGTTTTGCGGGACTCAAAGGCTCACCTCCAGAAGCGATCGCCCTCATTTTTTTAGGACTCCTAACCAAAGGCGGAATTTTCGTCTCAGGGTTGTGGCTACCCCTAACCCATTCTGAATCAGAAACACCTGTTTCCGCCATGTTATCAGGAGTTGTGGTCAAAGCAGGGGTATTTCCCCTCGTGCGTTGTGCCTTAATGATCGAAGAAATTGACCCGATCATTCGTCTTTTTGGCGTGGGAACAGCCCTTTTGGGGGTTGGTTATGCCGTCTTTGAAAAAGATAGTAAACGGATGTTAGCCTTTCACACCGTTTCCCAGTTAGGTTTTATCCTCGCTGCGCCAGAAGTGGGGGGCTTTTACGCTTTAACTCACGGGTTAGTCAAATCGGCTTTATTCCTCATTGCCGGGGTTTTGCCCAGTCGCAACTTGAAGGAACTCAAACATCAACCTATTTATACCCCAATTTGGATCGCTCTGGTTATAGCAAGCTTCTCCATTTCTGGTTTTCCCTTATTATCGGGTTTTGGGGCCAAAATATTGACCATGAAAAATATTTTATCTTGGCAAGCGATCGGTATGAATTTAGCAGCTTTTGGAACAGCGATCTCCTTTGCAAAATTCATTTTTTTACCCCATGATTCTCAAACGGGACAAGGAAAGGTTAAACCAGGATTTTGGCCGGCCATGGCCCTGCTTTTAGGTGGGTTAATAATAGCAAATGTGGTCTATTTCCAAGCTTATACTGTTGCTAATACCATTAAACCCCTCGCTACAATTTTCCTGGGATGGCTGGCTTATTTTCTAATTTTTCAACGTTCTATCATCAAGTTTCCCCGTGCGATTGAACAATTTGAGCATCTGATCGGAGGTATGAGTTTAATGTTAATCCTAATCTTTTGGATGGTGTTCCCATGATTGGCTATTTAGACTTAATTTTACGACTTACTATCTGGTTTTTATTAACCGCCGATCTCAGTTTGGCTAATATTATTATTGGGGTCAGTATCGCCTTGCTATTGCCCCGTAAACTAACTTCTCCAGGGCTTTTAAAAGATTGGTTGCGGGCCCTATTTGAAGTCTTGATCGCCATTCCTCAAGCCTATTTTGAAGCCTTTGAAATCATGTTTCGTCCCCATACCGAAGAAGGGGTGACAATGGAACGAGTTAAACCCCAACGAACCTCTGGACTGATTTTTTTAGACATTTTTTTAATTACCTTTACGCCAAAAACCATTGTCTTGAAATATCACCAAGCAGGGTGGTATGAAGTCCATCGCATTCTACCGAGGAAAAAGTCATGAACTGGATATTAATGACCATGATTTTTGCTTTACTTATCCCTATATATGAAGCTTGTCAAGATCAAGATATTTGGCAAAAAATGTTAGCCTTTGCCAGCATTGCGACTAAAACATCGGTGATGATTTTGGTAATTTCTGTCCTACGGGATGATTGGATGATCGGTGTTGTCGGGGTGATCATTCTCAGTGTGGGTAATGCCTCCTTAATGTTATTAGCTCAGATTTTAAAACGGATGAGGAATATATGATTAATCTTGTAAGTTATACTCTAATTAGTTTAGGAATCGTCTTCTGGTTTTGGGGAACTTGGCCCCTGATCGGCGATCGCTCAGTTTTATATAAACTTCATAGTCTTTCTGTGGCCGATACTTTGGGATCAATGAGTATTATGGTGGGATTACTCTTAAAAATCCCCAGTGAATGGCCTTTGCTCGTTTTAGCTCTTATTTCCTTAGCTATTTGGAATACAGTCTTAGGGTATGTCTTAGCTTATTGTTCTAGTAGTGAGGGGAATCATGAGTGATAGTTATCTCTATGTTATAACCGCCCTTTTGCCCTTATCTGCTGCTTTAGTTATCCTACAAGTTAATCCTTACCATGCTTTAGTTATTAGGGGCATTTTAGGGGCAATAGCAGCCTTAATTTATGCTATGTTTGGAGCAGCAGATGTCGCTTTAACAGAAGCTTTAGTCGGGACAATGTTAGCTATTACTCTCTATGGTGTAGCTGTGCGTTCATCTATGGTTATGCGTCTGGGAATGGTGGAAAATGAGGCAACAGAAACCCCTCAAAAGCAACTCATCAACAGTTTGAGAAGCGTCTTGGATAAACATCACCTACGTCTAGAATTAGTTCCCTATGAAGCTCAACAAGACTTAGACCAAGCATTACTTAAAAAAGAAGTTCATGGTATCTGTCAGCTAAACTTAGAAGGCGATCGCAATATCACAGAACAACCCTATCACACCGTTACCAGGGTTCAACGTCTCTATGACATCATTAAACCGGAACTCTCATCAGTGACTCATTTTACCCCCTCAGATACTAAGGAGAAACAGCAATGAAATGGGTTTATCTTCTGGCTGGAATCGCTCTTTATGTCAAAATGCTTGTCATTCCTAATCCTGTCGCGGAGTTACTTGATTTCTCCATTGTAGAGACCATCGTGCAAGATACTGGGGTTCCCAATGCGGTGTCAGGGATTATTTTCAGAAATCGCCTCTATGACACGATTTTCGAGGTAGTTGTGTTTACTATTGCCATTATGGGGGCCCGTTTTTTGTTGGCCAATGAACAACCCTTAACCCTCATTCATCAATTTAATGACCAACCATCGATTGTTTTAGCACGGTTGGGGGCAACTATTGCCGCATTAGTCAGTATTGAATTGGCTATTCGGGGCCATCTTACTCCTGGTGGGGGGTTTGCAGCCGGAGTAGCCGGAGGAACTGCGATCGGACTAATCGCTATTACCTCACCTTCGGAGTGGATGCAAAGAATTTATCAACGTTGGCACGCGGCCACCTGGGAGAAGGTTTCCGTGCTGATTTTTATTGTGTTGGCGGTGATTACTTTGGTGGGATTAGAACTACCCCAAGGAGAATTAGGTACATTGCTTAGTGGTGGGGTCATACCTTTATTAAACATCTTAGTTGCCATCAAAGTAGCCTTGGGATCTTGGGCGGTTATTTTGGTTTTTATTCGTTATCGAGGGTTATTGTAATTGATCTCAAAGCAATTCTAGAAGCCTTTGCCGCAGGTTTCGTTTTAGATAAGTGACATACCCACCTATAATATCGGGGGACTTCTCGCGGAAGAAAGTTAAAATACTCAGGCTGTACTGATATTCCGACAAAAACCTAGGCTATCTTGGATCGACAGTCTTATTTGCTCAAGGAATGAACCATGGCCCAACCTTGATAATTGGTAATTTATACCCCATCTTTACATAAGATGAGATAATGTTACAAATCTTTATTAAAAGTCTGTTATCCTGTAAACTACTCAAAGATCAATGATAATGTCGCTAAAGGAGCAAGAAACCCCTATGCAGTCGGCCGATACGCTGCAAACAGTCCCCAAAGAGTTTCTCAAAGCCCCAGGGGGGTTTAATCCCAATGTAGTAATGTTTTTTACTGCCTTGTCCCTCATTGGTTTATCAACTTGCGGCTATTGGTTATGGGGATGGCCGAGTTGGATATGTTTCACTTCTAATGTTCTGGCCCTCCATCTGTCGGGTACAGTGATTCATGATGCCTCTCATAATGCTGGTCATCGAAATCGCATTATTAATGCCATTTTGGGTCATGGTAGCGCGTTAATGTTGGGTTTTGCCTTTCCTGTGTTTACAAGGGTACATTTACAACACCATGCCCATGTTAATGATCCTGATAATGATCCGGATCATTTTGTTTCAACAGGGGGGCCATTGTGGTTAATTGCCGCCCGTTTTTTTTACCATGAAATCTTCTTTTTTAAGCGTAGTTTGTGGAAAAAATACGAATTATTGGAGTGGTTTTTGAGTAGATTATTTTTGTTTACAGTTGTGTTTCTTGCCATTCATTATGGATTTATTGGTTATGTCATGAATTTTTGGTTTGTTCCCGCCTTAGTTGTCGGGGTTGCCTTAGGGTTATTCTTTGATTATTTACCCCATCGTCCCTTTCAGGAGCGTGATCGTTGGAAAAACGCTAGAGTTTATCCTAGTGCGGTGTTAAACCTCATAATTTTTGGGCAAAATTATCATTTAATTCATCATCTTTGGCCGTCGATTCCTTGGTATAAATATAAACCTGCTTATCATGCAACTAAACCCTTATTAGATGCCAAAGGATGCGAGCAATCTTTAGGATTATTAGAAGGAAAAAATCTCTGGAACTTCCTCTATGATGTCTTTTTAGGGATTCGTTTTCATCATTAAAATGAAAAATTTAAGAACAGTACATTTTGGGCGCAGTTTCCCTGCGCCCCTACATTGGGAAAATGGTACCGTGTGTAGGGGCTTAACGCGTAAGCCCTGATTGGACTATTAAAAAATATAGGGTCAAACCCTTAAGGGTTAAGCTATACTTTAATATTCACAAGCATTATTCTTGATTATTGAACTTCCCACCAACCGAAAAGAGGGCCAATAAGACGCACCGTTACCCAAAGTGCGACCATCACCCCAATACCAATCCAAGCACCCCGCGTTGTCCATTGGTAGAAGGCATCCCCTTGACGTTTCGTAATCGGAACCCATGACAAAATGCGTTCCTCTTGACCATACTGTTCGCCTAAAGCTGTTTTACGACGTTTTGCTTCACCCATCAGTCATGCCATAACTCATCTCTTTTGATGATAACCTTTTCAGGAGAAATATTAAAAACCTTAGCAGATTAGTTCGATGATACCCTTTCTCGTCGTAGCATAAATAATAAGGGATAGTTTTTGGGGCAGCGATGGCAGTTTATCAAGTTCGGTTAATCAATCCCATTACTCAGAGCGATCGCATCCTAGAAGTGCCTGACGATCAGTACATATTAGATCTGGCTGAAATGGCGGGAATGCGCTTACCATCAGGATGTCTTCAAGGAGAATGTTCTGTTTGTCTGGCCAAACTGATTGAAGGAACAATCGATCAAAGTGAGCAAACATTTCTTAATTCAGATGAAATTCAGGCAGGTTATACAGTGACTTGTGTTGCCTATCCACGCTCAGATTGTGTCTTAGAAACCCATCAAGAATCTATCCTCTATAACAATGCCTTATATTTGCATTTTTAGGCATCTAATTCATGGTAAAGCAGGGTATAAATCCACCCATAATTAGGGATTCAAACCTGTTAAAATCACCTATTTTTGTTACTGTTAACTTACTTACTCCTAATATGATGACTCAACCTAATACGACTTTAACTGTTGAAGAAGCCCAAAAACTTTTGGCAGATTATAGCTGTCTCCAAGTTAAGATTGTTGACTTTTACTCCGAGCAAGAAAAATTGCGTCAAGCGATTCGATTAGTATCAAGTCTTTGCGATACCCAAAATATAGGCATTTGCGCTGATAATTCTCAAGAAGGCTTTAAATCTCTGAAAAGTTATCTTAAAGCTTTGGGTTATTCTGATGAATTAGAAATAAAAACTTCTATCCCCAAACAAACGCCAATTTATATCAAATTTAATACGGAGAAAATGTCTTATTATGTTGATTCTTATACAGGAAGTTATCGTGGTGTTTTGCTTTCTTGTCAATGTGAAAACCATACTTTAGTGGGAACCTATGGTCATTTTCCCTTGAATTTATTTTGCTCAGTATCATAGTTTGAATAGAGGTAAGATAGTAGTTGGGTTGAGGAACGAAACCCAACATTCACCTTTATCTTAACAAGATCGAGATATAATAAACGGTAATTGAGATAAATAATCAAATTTCTTTTACTTCATCAATGGCAAAACTTAGTCTAGGAACTCGCTTATTTTTATCCCATTTATTAGTTATGTTTGTAGGATTAGGGAGTTTTATTTGTATTGCTAAAATTTCCTCTCCTCGAATGTTTGTCGTGCGATTAGAACAACTCGAACAGCGAGGATTTTTTACCGTTCGTTCAGCGAGAACTTATTTAGTAAAAGGCTTTGAAACAGCCTGGGACAATAGTGCTGTTTGGTCAGTAATTTTTGGGGTAAGTGCGTCAGGAGGACTCAGTTATTGGGCTTGTCGCCGTATCATGAAACCCCTAAATCAGATGAAAGAGATTACCCAAAAATTAGCAGAAGGTCATTTAGAGGAACGAATGCCAGAAAGTGAAATTCCTGAATGGAATCAGTTAGGAAATAGCTTTAATCTTATGGCAAGTAGTTTAGAAGATGTGGAAAAAAGACGGCGAGAATTAATTAGTGATATGACCCATGAATTACGCACACCTTTAACTGTTGTGAGAGGATATTTAGAAGAATTAGCCAACGGAAAGGTAGAATCTTCTCCTGAACTTTATGTCCGTCTTATTCAAGAAACTCGACGCTTAGAAAGATTAATTCATGATCTCCAAGAACTTTCTAAAGCAGAAGCTGGGTATTTGTCCATTAGTTTACATCCAATTTCTTTGTTTCCCTTGTTAACTTCATTGGTAGAGAAATTTGCCGATCAACTAATGGATGATGGCCCGACAATTGAGTTACAATGTCCCCCAGAATTACCGCCAGTTTTAGCCGATAATGATCGCACAGAACAAATTTTAGTCAATTTATTAGGTAATGCTATTCGTTATACAGAAACAGGAACTATTACAGTAAAAGCTTGGCGAGATAAATCTAAAATTTGGGTCGCTATTATTGATACAGGAATTGGTATTAACCCTGAAGATTTACCCTATGTTTTTGAACGGTTTTGGCGGGCAGATAAATCTCGATCTCGTTATTCTGGGGGGACAGGAATTGGCCTGGCAATTACCCGTCGTCTGGTAGAATTACAAGGGGGGGTAATTGAAGTAGAAAGCGAAGTCGGAAAAGGCAGTTGTTTTCGTTTTTCTTTGCCCGTTATTTAATAAGTTTAATCATTTTAAAAATTGTTTATGTGGTCTTTTCCAACTAAATCTATTACCCTGAATAAGATTGATGTTCATCTTTGGTGCATGAATCTGGATTTATCTAAAGAGCAAGTTGACCAACGCTTTCAAATTCTCAATGATCAAGAACAAATTAAGGCGCAAAGGTTTCGATTTGAGCAACATCAAAGACGGTTTATTGTTGCTAGAAGTACCCTAAAAAATATTTTAAGTCATTATTTACAGATTCCCCCTGTTCAGATTACTTTTGAATATAGTTATTTAGGTAAACCAAAACTAAGTGATGAGATAAATTCTCGGCAATTGGAGTTTAATTTGTCTCACTCCCAAGAATTAGCAATTTATGGAATTACTTGTGATCGTCTCATTGGAGTTGATGTAGAATATATAAGACCGATGTCTGATGCTGAACAACTAGCTAAACGTTTTTTTTGCCCTCAAGAAGCTGAGAAAATTAAGACTCTTTCTCCTCCCGATAAAGATCAAGCATTCTTTCAATTATGGACGGCAAAAGAAGCCTATTTAAAAGCTACAGGGGAGGGAATTAGCGGAGGTTTAGATAAAGTAGAAATTTCCCTTGATTCTCCGCTACAATTGATTAACCTACCTCATTGGCAATTATTGTCTTTTGTTCCCCAAATTGATTATTTAGCTGCGATAGTTGTTCCAGGAAACCTGGGAAATGTTAGTTATTGGAAAGCTGACTAATTGACTAAGTAACAAGTAATAAATAAAAATTAATAATTAAATGCTTTAAAAATCTTATGATATCATCACCCATTTCTAATAGTTTAGAACACCGTTTAAAGACCCTTCCTTCTGAACCTGGTGTCTATTTAATGCGAGATCATCGAGGGGAAATTCTCTATATTGGGAAGTCAAAAAAATTGCGATCGCGGGTTCGTTCTTATTTCCAAAATGGTCAACCTCACAGCCCTCGTATTGCCTTAATGGTGCAACAAATAGCAGATATTGAGTTTATTGTAACCGATACAGAAGCAGAAGCCTTAGCCTTAGAAGCAAACCTAATTAAACAACATCAACCCTACTTTAATGTTCTCCTAAAAGATGATAAAAAATATCCCTATGTTTGTATTACTTGGTCTGAAGATTATCCAAGAATATTTATTACCCGTAAACGACGCTTAAATAATCAACGCGATCGCTATTATGGCCCCTATGTTGATACTCATCATCTTCGTTCCACTTTACACCTCGTTAAACGCATTTTTCCCTTACGTCAGCGTCCCCGTCCCCTATTTAAAGATCGCCCCTGTTTAAACTATGATATTGGTCGTTGTCCAGGGGTTTGTCAAAGTTTAATTACCCCTACTGATTACCATAAAATTGTGGAAAAAGTGGCCATGGTTTTCCAAGGACGTACAGAAGAATTACTCGCTAAACTCCAAGAACAAATGGAAAAAGCGGCAACTGCCCTAAATTTTGAACAAGCAGCCCAAATTCGAGATCAAATTAAAGCCCTCAATGTCCTAGGAATGGACCAAAAAGTCGCTTTACCCGATGATACTGTGTCACGAGATGCGATCGCTTTAGCCGCAGATGAGCAATACACTTGTATTCAATTGTTTCAAATTCGGGCGGGTCGTTTAGTGGGAAGATTAGGTTTTTTTGCTGATACCGAGTCAGGTACTCCAGGCAATATTTTACAACGGGTTTTAGAAGAACATTATTGGCAAGTTGATCAGGTGGAAATTCCCAGTGAAATTTTGGTTCAATATGAGTTACCAGAAACAGAAATTCTGGCCCAATGGTTGAGTGAAAAAAAAGGCCGGAAAGTTAATTTTATTGTTCCTCAACGACAACAAAAAGCCGAGTTAATTAGTTTAGTTGAAAGGAATGCAAGTTATGAATTAGCCAAAACACAACGTCATGTACAACAGAATTTATTATCCTTAGAAGATCTTACACAATTATTAGATTTACCCGACTTACCCCGTCGCATTGAAGGATATGATATTTCCCATATTCAAGGATCAAATGCTGTGGCTTCTCAAGTAGTTTTTATTGATGGGGTTCCGGCGAAACAATCCTATCGTCATTATAAGATAAAAAATCCTACTGTTACGATTGGTCATTCTGATGATTTTGCCTGTCTTGCTGAAGTAATTGGTCGCCGTTTTCGTTCCTATCAAAATAAAACAGAGGAAGAATTATTAAAGTTAGCAGATTATCCCGATTTAATTATGATTGATGGAGGAAAAGGACAACTTTCTTCTGTAATTAAAGTTTTACAAGATCTGAAGCTTTTTCCGTTTTTAAATGTGATTAGTTTAGCCAAACAACGAGAAGAAATCTTTTTACCTGGAGAGTCTCAGCCATTATTAACTGAACCGGAACAACCAGGGGTACAATTATTAAGGAGAGTTAGGGATGAAGCCCATCGTTTTGCGGTTAGTTTTCACCGTCAACAACGGTTACAAAAAAGTAGGCGATCTCGCTTAGATGAGATTCCTAATTTGGGATTTCAACGACAGAAAGAATTATTAGCACATTTCCATTCTCTTGATTATATTCGAGAGGCTTCTATTGAACAATTACAAAACGTATCAGGGATTGGCCCCGCTTTAGCAAGAGATATTTATCATTACTTTCATCCTGAAGCTTAAGGATCTTTCTCAATAGAATACTTTTTCAGCAAGCCCTACATAGGTTGATTATAAGCCATGACAATGAGTGAATCTTCTGCTGCAAGTCTCTGAAAATGACTTTGTTTTGGATTCAGTAGGATCTCTCCATTTCCTCGTTTAATACCAATTAGAATCAAGGGATTTTCTTCCTGAGATCCAAGATCATTACTAATCCATGTACTCAGTTCTGTAAACGTTTTACCCAGTAAATATCCTGGATACTGCTCTGGGGTAATATAATAAAACTCATTGGAGCAATCTGAATAAGTTAGTAGTTGCTGATAGACCATAGACATATTTTTGAATACAGCACTTTGAGCAATAATTCCTGAACTGTAATCTCGCGCGGAAATTACTTCATCAACACCCGCTTCTTTCAGATGTCGCCGACGGTCTAAATTGACCAACTCCCCAATGACGTGAATATCTTTTTGTCGGTTAGGGATTTGTTCGAGATGTTTAATCGCCAAGGCAATTAGAGTGTTTTTTTCATCGGGACCTTCAGTTTCTTCATCGGCTAAAAGAATGATGGCTTTAGCTTGAGAAGCTTGAAACTTTTCTAAGGTAACATGATGGGTAGGATCTGCTTGAATAAAATAGACATTCCTCTGACTTTCTAAATCATCAAGGTCTTCGATAACTGATGCAGAAATGATCACAATGTCTCTTAGGTGATGCTTATTAGCCTCAAGCAACTGATGGATAATTGTCGGAGCTTTGTTATTCCAGTTACAGATAATGATATGGTCGTTAAAATTCTTCACAACTTTCTCCTGTGAAAGAGCATGAGCGACAAATAATGAGGAAATCTTGCCGACAATGGTTCCAAAAGCCAAGGTTCCAAAAACTAAGAGAAACAATTGTATAACTCTTCCCGTAATTGTTGTCGGTTTCTCTGGATATTCCCCCATTAGGGTGATAATGGCATTCTCTACAACCTCCCAAGCGGCTGCTTTTGACATAAATCCATTTTCACTCCACAATAGTAGGGTAATTAGACTAGCAATTAAGGCGAAAATTGCCATCACAATCGGCAAAAATTTTAAATAAACACTTTGCATCGAAGACAAGACATAAGGAAGTACATACTTAATTTAACGGTTCTTTTTGCTGATCAACGTGAGTTCGGCGAAACTGGGTTATGGTAGAGTTTAGGAGCCAGGAGTCAGAATAGTTAATATAAAAGGAAATTATGGAATTTAAGGAGCAATAATCAAATCAAGCTCTCGTATTCTTTGACTTAATTCTTTATATTTCTCCTGGCACGGTGACTTCTGACTCTAGCTCATACATTAATGAAAAGGACAACCAGAGGTTAATTTGTGGAGAAAAGAACTATTATCAAAATAATGCTCAACGGACAGAATTTTTAAGTCATCAGTTACTTTTACGACACTTAAACCGACAATTTCAATAGTTTCTCCCGTCGGTTGATGCTCTTTATAAGGGCCGCTAAATGTTCCCCAATGTCGCCATTTAAACGTTACATTGGGAGGGCCGGATACTACTTCTACTAATTCCCAAAGGAACCCATTAGGAAAGGCATTATGAAACAATTCAAAAGAAGATTTAAAACTCTCTTCTTTGGGATCATAGGCTTTTGTTTTATCGATGAAAAGATTATAAGTCCCTTGATCAATAACATCTTGAGCCGTATAAATTGGGCCCCCATTACTACTCATTTGAAACTTATCAACAACAATAGATAACCACTGTTGAGGGTTCAACTTATGGGAAGCTTCCATCTCAAAAGTTCTGACTAAATTTTGGGCGATCGCTTCTAAAGACCCCAAGGGATGATTATATTGACTTTCTTTCTGCAAAAATTGGTCAGTATGGGAATAGTCAGGACGTTTCCCTTCCCGCCATTCTACCCCTTCATCGTGAGCCAAAACTGTATTGCGATCTTGTACCCAAAGAGGCAATTCAGCACCGTTATCTTTACTCATTTAACTTTTTCCGTGGCGAGTCTATTACAAGTTTATTATAAAAAAAAAACAGGGCAATCAATTATAATAACCCTGAAATTTTCCTTAAGTTTTCATCAGTTACTAACCCAATAAGAAGCCTTAATACCCTCGCCAAACTCCCACTAATATTCCTTGTACTTCAACTTGATTACTCTTAACTTCAATGGGTTGATACTTGAGGTTAGACGGTTTGAGAATTACCACTTCACCCTCTTGATAAAATCGTTTTAAGGTGGTTCCATAACCGTCCACTCTAGCTGCCACAATTTCCCCATTTTTTAAGGTTTCATCCGCAGCGAGAGAACGCATAATGGCTAAATCTCCTTCCGTAATAAGATCGTCAATCATGCTATCTCCTGTCACCCGCAAGCCATAATAATTATCGGGTTGCAATAGATGAGATAAGTCTAATTTGTCTTGTTCATCTGTAAAAGGCTCGACTAAACCCCCAGCAGCAATCGCGCCTAAAATGGGAATTCCTTTGGGTTTAGCGTGCAGAATTCGCAGGGTGCGGGCTTTTCCTTCTGTCCAATCAATATAGCCTTTATTTCTCAGTCTTTCTAAACGACTTTGTACCGGGGCCGGCGATCGCAAATTCATGGCTTTCATCATTTGACGAATGGACGGGGCGTGTTGCTTTTCGTTAATATATTGAACAAGCCAGTCATATAATTCTTTTTGAGCAGGTGTTAAAGCTTCCATCACAATTCCCAATCTTCAGAACATAGGTACTATGATAAACCTTTTTGATCCGATTGATGCAAATATTAATAATTAAGCTTTGTCGTCAGTTAAAGTTTTATCTAGAATTATAAGCTAATAATTAATCTAGAGGATATTGGAAGAGTGTGACTAAATTAAAACTTGATTTAAAAAGCCGCCTTGTAAAAAAGAAACGTAAAAGAACATTTAATCGGCTGTTGACACTAATCTTTTTTGCTGCTGTCGGATTTATCGTCAGTAGTTTAGTATACAATGTTGGCGTAAGATTACCCCTCAATTCCCATCAACCCGTCGATGGAATTTTAGTGTTAGGGGGCAGTATTCGACGAGAAATCTATGCCGCCCAATTAGCCAGCCAAGATCCTGACATTCCCATTATCATCTCTCAAGGCTCAAAAGCTCCTTGTGTTAAGCTTATTTTCGAGAGAGAACAAGCCTCCATGGAGCAAGTCTTGCTTGAACAGTGCGCCCATTCGACCTTTGATAATTTTTTCTTTTGTGTTCCCCTGCTGCATCAGCGAGGCTTTAATAAAGTTAAACTCATCACGTCCCCAAGCCATCTTCCCAGAGCTAAATGGCTGGCACAAATTCAGTTAGGGGCGAAAGGGATCGCCGTTGAAGTGGATACGGTTAAGGAAATTGGCGTACCTGGCAACAATGAATCGAGCTTAAAAACCTTCCTTGATGTCACCCGCAGTTTAATCTGGGCTGTCTTTAGCCAAATCATACAACCTCCCTGTTTAAACGTTACACCCCTTAGGGAAGTCAACCTCTCAGATTGGTATGCCCAAGGATTTGATTGTGAACGTCAGGGAGGTATTGCTCGGTAGAGTTATTTAGTAATAGTTTTCTTTTGATTAGTTATGATGTCGTTTGCCAGTCCGAACGAGCAACTACATTCCCCCAATCTTCCCAAATTTCACTAATAATTTCTAATTCCTTGAGGCTTAATGCTCTAGCTGCCTGTTCCGCTTTTTGCTGAGATACTCCGGCTTTAACCAGTTGTTGTTGATAAGACTGCTGAAGTTGATCGCAGGTCATGGCTTTTTCCTCTAAACAGTTAAGTAAGATTTAGTTGCTTATGACTGCCAGTGTAAGGGATAGATGTTAGCGATCGTGTATAACTTGTTCACTTTTGCCAAAAATAACAATTGAAGAAGGCAGGATACAGGCTTCGTTCGTGAGATCAGCCCCAACCCCTAACCCCAAAACCTACCCCCTTGTCTTGTTATAGCTTCACTTCAATCTCAACCCCAGCCGGTAAATCCAATTTCATCAAAGCATCAATGGTTTTAGAAGAAGGCTGATAAATATCGATAATGCGACGGTGAGTCCGAGTTTCAAAATGTTCCCGTGAATCTTTGTCAACGTGAGGCGATCGCAACACACAATAAATCCGGCGTTTAGTGGGCAGGGGGATGGGGCCAATGGCTGTGGCATCAGTGCGGTTAGCAGTATCGACAATTTTCTCACAGGAAGTATCCAGTAAGCGACGATCAAAGGCTTTTAAACGAATGCGAATTTTTTGTTGAGCAAGGGTAGCCATAATGTTTAATTGTCCAGGTTCAGTAATGATGTCAAAGTATCTTGAGAGAAAACGAGTGACCAGCTGGGGTTCCCCTTAACTGGTCACTGTTCATTGTCTGGTTGTCCTACTTAAGAATTTTGGAAACCACGCCCGCACCAATGGTACGGCCGCCTTCCCGAATGGCAAAGCGCATTCCTTGTTCAATGGCGATGGCATTAATCAACTCTACCGTCATTTTAATCCGGTCGCCGGGCATCACCATTTCTACTGCATCCCCTTCGTCAGAGGTGTAATCTTGAATGATTCCCGTCACATCAGTTGTCCGTACATAGAACTGAGGACGATAGTTCTTAAAGAAAGGCGTATGACGGCCACCTTCTTCTTTGGTTAGGACGTAGACTTCCCCTTCAAAGGTTGTATGAGGGGTGATTGAACCAGGTTTAGCAATTACCATGCCCCGTTCAATATCTTCTTTTTTAACCCCCCGTAGCAGCAAGCCTACGTTGTCTCCTGCGAGTCCTTCTTCAAGCTGTTTTTGGAACATTTCTACCCCAGTCACCGTTGTGCTGCTGGTTTTGCGGATTCCTACGATTTCAACGGTTTCACCCACTTTAACTTTGCCCCGTTCAATCCGTCCGGTAGCCACAGTTCCCCGACCAGAGATAGAGAACACATCCTCTACTGCCATCAAGAAGGGTTTATCAATTTCCCGTTCAGGAGTAGGAATATACTCATCAACGGCTGCCATGAGGTCTAAGATTTTCTGAGTCCACTCATTGCCCCCGTTAGCCAGTTTGGGATCATCTTTAAGGGTTTCTACTGCTTGCAGAGCAGAACCGGCCACAATGGGAATGTCATCTCCAGGAAAACCGTACTCACTGAGCAGTTCCCGAACTTCAAGTTCTACGAGTTCTAAGAGTTCTTCATCATCAACCATATCTTTCTTGTTGAGGAAGACCACTAGACTAGGAACCCCTACCTGTTTCGCTAACAGAATGTGTTCACGGGTTTGGGGCATGGGGCCATCCGCTGCGGATACCACTAAGATGCCACCGTCCATTTGAGCGGCTCCAGTGATCATGTTTTTCACATAGTCAGCGTGGCCAGGACAATCTACGTGGGCATAGTGACGATCTTTTGTTTCATATTCTACGTGGGCGGTATTGATGGTGATCCCCCGTGCCTTTTCTTCGGGAGCCGCATCAATATCTTCGTAGTTACGAGCTTTGGCTTGACCCGTAGCAGCCAAGGTCATGGTAATTGCTGCTGTTAGGGTTGTTTTACCATGGTCAACGTGACCGATAGTTCCGATGTTAACGTGAGGTTTAGTCCGTTCAAATTTTGCGCGTGCCATGAATCAACTGTTCCTTTTTTTGTCTTCTTTTTCTAGACAGTAATCTGTGTCAGTCATCAGTTACCAATAGTTAATTATCCACTATGAATGGCTTACTGTTCACTGAATAACTGTTCACGGTTCACTGTTTTATGCGTTCCCTTTGTTTTTAGCGATTATCGCCTCAGCGACATTGCGAGGGACTTCTGCGTAATGGCTAAATTCCATTGAGAAGATCCCCCGGCCTTGGGTTTTTGACCGGATATCGGTCGCGTAACCAAACATTTCTGCGAGAGGAACGTTTGCAGAAACTGTGGCCAGTCCGTCTTCGGAGTTCATCCCTTCGATTTGACCCCGACGAGCGTTAAGATCTCCCATCACATCTCCTAAGAAATCTTCTGGGACTTCGACCTCAACTTTCATCATGGGTTCTAGGATGACTGGCGAAGCTTTGTTAACCGCATTGCGAATGGCCATTGACCCCGCAATTTTAAAGGCCATTTCTGATGAGTCAACATCGTGGAAAGAACCATCGACCAAAGTTGCCTTGAGATCGATCATAGGATAACCTGCCACAATGCCCGATTCACAGGCCTCTTTCATCCCTTGTTCAGCGGGGGCAATGTATTCTTTAGGAATGACACCCCCGACAATTTTGGAGACGAACTCAAACCCGCTGCCAGGTTCTCCAGGGTCTAAGTGAATCACCACGTGACCATATTGACCCTTACCACCACTCTGACGAATATACTTCCCTTCCGCATCAGAGGACTGGCGAATGGTTTCACGGTAGGCGACTTGGGGTTGACCGACGGTTGCTTCGACTTTATATTCTCGCAACATCCGATCTACCAAGATTTCCAGGTGAAGTTCTCCCATCCCGGCGATTACGGTTTGGTTGGTTTCGGGGTCAATACTGACGCGGAAGGTGGGATCTTCATCAGCCAAGGCCTGTAAGGCTTTGGAGAGTTTTTCCATATCCTGTTTGGTTTTGGGTTCTACGGCCACAGAAATAACAGGTTCGGGGACGTAGAGGGATTCCAAAATAATAGGATGGTCTTCATCGCACAGGGTATCCCCAGTGGTGGTATTTTTGAGGCCAATGGCGGCCCCTAAGTCTCCCGCCCGCAATTCATCAACTTCAATACGATCATTGGATTTGAGAATGATCAGACGGGAAACTCTTTCTTTCTGCTCTTTGATGGAATTGTAGACATAACTGCCTTTTTCCAAAACCCCTGAATAAACCCGCATAAAGGTTAATCGCCCATAGGGATCAGCGGCAATTTTAAAGGCCAGGGCGGCAAATGGCTCATCATCGGAGGCATGGCGACTGTCTTCTTCTCCGTTGGGCAGCAGTCCCTTGATGGCGGGAACATCTAAGGGGGAGGGCAAATAATCTACCACCGCATCAAGCAGCAGTTGTACTCCCTTATTTTTAAAGGCAGAGCCGCACAATAGGGGGACAATGGAGCGATCTAGGGTTCCTTTGCGTAAGCCCCGCTTGATTTCTGCTTCCGTTAATTCTTCCCCTTCTAGATACTTCTCCAGTAGGCTTTCATCGCTTTCAGCAACGGCTTCAATGAGTTGGCTGCGATATTCTTGAGCTTGTTCTAAGAGTTCGGCTGGGATCTCAGTATCTTCAATATTTTGACCTAAATCATCTTGATAAATTTTGGCTCGCATCCGCACTAAATCCACAATGCCATGGAATTCCGTTTCACTACCGATGGGAATTTGAATAGGAACCGCCTTGGTTCTCAGTCGCTCCTGAATCTGCTGATAAACTTTGAAAAAGTTGGCTCCCGTGCGATCCATCTTGTTGACAAAGGCAATTCGTGGAACTTGATAGCGATCGGCTTGCCGCCATACCGTTTCTGATTGAGGCTGGACACCTCCCACTGAACAAAAAACAGCAATTACCCCATCTAAAACCCGCATAGAACGTTCAACTTCGATGGTAAAGTCGACGTGACCAGGGGTATCAATGATGTTTACTCGATGATCCAACCAACTGGTGGTAATGGCAGCCGCAGTAATGGTGATACCCCGCTCCTGTTCTTGGGCCATCCAGTCCATAGTCGCTGTACCTTCATGGACTTCACCGAGCTTATGAGCAATTCCTGTGTAGAAGAGGATTCGTTCTGTTGTTGTTGTCTTGCCCGCGTCTATATGGGCAGCAATGCCAATATTTCGCACCCTCTCCAGCGGGATATTACGTGCCACAGCTACCTCCTTTGTTTTGCCTCGCTGATTTTCTTATCTTGATTCAGTCTATGGGTTTACACTATTTACAATTCTATACTTTATCTTTGGGAAAATTGGGCTATGGTTCACATCCCTCCAGGAATTGCCTTTTTCCTAGTAGCGATAGTGAGCAAAGGCTTTGTTCGCTTCTGCCATACGATGGGTTTCATCCCGCTTTTTCATAGCGGCACCTGTCTCATTGGCGGCATCCATAATTTCGTTGGCTAATTTACTGGCCATAGTACGACCGCCCCGTATACGAGAATAGCGGATCAGCCAACGTAAAGCCAGAGTAGTTCCTCTTGTCGAACGGACTTCCATGGGAACTTGATAGGTTGCACCACCCACACGACGGGCTTTTACTTCGACTAAGGGGGTGAGATTTTTGATGGCCTTTTCAAACACTTCTAGGGGATCGCTGCCTGTCCGTTCTCCGATAGTGGTCATGGCATCATACATAATACCCGACGCTACCGATTTTTTGCCGCTTTTCATGACTCGACGAATGGTCATGCTAACTAAACAGCTATTGTAGACGGGATCGGGGGGAACGGGGCGTTTTTTGATGTTTCCTCGACGAGACATGGTGGCTCTTTCCTGATAAATTTAAAGATAGTTTTACGCTTCTCCCTGATAACGCTTGGGGGCCGATGGGAGATTCTGTTTAGATTTGTCTAGTTTCTCTTGGTTTTCCCGTCCTTAACTTTGGCAACTATCCGATAAGGATGGTTAAGGGCAGAAAAGAATAATGAAACTATCGACGAAGCTTTAGGCTTTTTTGGGACGCTTTGTTCCATATTTAGAACGTCCTTGTTTGCGATCTTTCACCCCTTGGGCATCTAAGGTACCGCGAATGATATGATAACGGACACCAGGTAAATCTTTCACCCGTCCGCCACGAATCAAAACAACGGAGTGTTCTTGTAGGTTATGACCAATGCCGGGAATGTAGGCTGTGACTTCAAACCCTGATGTTAAACGCACCCTGGCAACTTTTCTCAGGGCTGAGTTGGGTTTTTTCGGTGTGGTGGTATAAACCCGCGTGCAAACTCCCCGACGTTGAGGACATTGCTTGAGGGCGGGAGATTTGGTTTTCTTTTTGGCTTTTGAGCGTTCGCTCCGAATCAGTTGTTGAATAGTGGGCATAGTTGGTTTGTATACAGGAAGGGCAAGAAAGACCCCCTATCATCCGTAAAATCGTTGACAAATTACCATACTACCGATATATGGTATGCTCTGTCAACTCTTTAATTTATATTTAAACTTTTTGGCTGAAGGAAAGGCCGCAACGACAGGTAGCTTGGGCGTTGGGGTTATGGAAACGAAACCCCCCTCCCATCAGATCTTCGGCGTAGTCTAGGCGCAAGTTTTCCAGGTAGGGAAGGCTTTTTGACTCGATAATTAAGGAAACTCCTTCGAGATCATAGGGTTGTTCCCCATTGGGTATGGTTTCACATAACTCTAGGGCATAGTATAAGCCAGAACACCCTCCTTGAGCGATCGCCAGTCGGAAATAGCTTTCTGGTTGTTGACGGCTTTTTTGTATTCGTTTAATTTCTTTAACAGCGGCGGGTGTAAGTTCAATCATAACTTTATATTTTTTCAGCTAAAGTTTTCTCACCATAAGATACTTCTTTATCTAGTAAAGCATAGTCAAGCCCCTAAGCATAAAACGATAATTTATCTTAGTTACTATTTTCTAGTTTAGTGGTAAGATGTGACTGATTATTAATTATGGTTAACTGCAATGTGGCGAGTAAATATTCATTGTGATGGAGATGCTTGGAAACGTTCTGGGGCTGAATTCAAAGCCATGACCCAAAACTATCAAGCTGAATTAATAGTTTCTCAAAAAAGACCCGATGAGACGCGCCTTATGGCTTACAAAATTGAGGATATTAGCGAAGTTGAAAACTTTCAAGAAGATTGCACAAAATTTCCTGGATTTACTTCTGATTTTGAATCTTTTTAAAGATAAAAAACTCTTTGTTGGCTTTTCCTAAATATAGGTGAGAGGAGTTTATTTCCATTTCAATCATTACTTTTTTTTATATAGTATAGATTGATTGGTCAAGTTTCTAATAATTCTTTTAAAGATAATATTGGGGCGTAATATGTAGAGCTACCTAAGTTATTTTTCCAACTGTCGTAGGTTAGGTAGAGGAATGAAACCCAAGGTTAAACTTATAGCGTTGTTTATTTATATTCATAGAAAACAAAATGAATAATAATATCTAATCCTGCAAATATCATCGATATCATTAATAATAATACAGCTTGTTTCAACGCTTTTGATCTCATCTCTAATAATCTCATTGCATCTTTAACGCTATTTTTCCAAATATTTTCAATAATTGCTTTTTTGGATTGTGTTGTTGTTCCGTGTTTAGCTTTTAAAAGCAAATCTTCAGGCTTGATGATTAATCTTATTGGTTGAGTAACAAATCCTTTGTATAAACAAATAACAATAGATATTATGATAAAAATATAAGCCAGGATTTTAAAACTAAAACATGAATAGCATAGTAAATAATGTTCACAGTTATTTACCATATTAGAAGACGATAAACCAGGTAGATCTGATAGAAAAAAACGCATAAATGTAAATTCAAAACCTGTTAATAATCCTAATTTATTAGTAACATCATTTATATTGCTTCTGAGAGGGCTCTCCCGTACTTGTGGTGATAAGTAAAGCTTATAATTCGTAGGGTGGGTTAGACGCGGCTATGATTTTGATGAAAAACTAATAAGTTTTAATCCGCGTCGTAACCCACCATCTTAAGTATTGTAGCTGATTATACATTTTATACCAAGATGTCGGGAGAGCCGACGTGCAGAGTATTCAAGCGTCTTCAGGGGAAAGAGAAGATTTAGCAGAATTTAATGATTAACCACGTTTTAAGATTTGTTCATACTCTTCATGAGTTCCAATCCATACCCAGATCAAATCTTCTCCATCTTTAAAAGCTAGAGTTCGATAATTTATTCCAATTCTAGCAGACCAAAATTTACCGACTTTTTTAAAATGTAAAGAGGGATGATTTAAGTCACTTTTAAGTAGGTCAAAATTCTTTTTAGCGAGTTTTTGAATTGACTCTGGTAACTCATTGAAACATTGCCAAAACCTCAGAGTTGTTCTATGCACTTAAAGTTCCTGTAATTTATGTTGTGCTTTCTCTGCTAATGCTTCGTCAATCAAGAAATCCAGTTTTCCTAGGCGGGAATCTTCTTCAATTTCTTTATCCCATTGTTTCCAGTCTAACTCAATTATCCATTGTTTTAGATAGGCAAATTCATCAGAAGAAAGGGTTTGAATGGCCGATTGAATTTCTGTTACAGTGGTCATAATGATTTGAAACTAATTATCAGTAACTTTATTATAGTGCTTTCGACAAAGTTTCTGTCGTAGGTCGAGTAGAGAAACGAAACCCAACTCAAAAACAGTCATTAATTGGGGAAGTGGAGAAAGTTGGGAAAAAATAACTTAATCACCCCTGAAACAAATGCTAAGATAAAACCCACCACAACTGAACGATTGAGAAACTCTTGAGAATCTAATCGCTTATTTATTCCTTTAACTTCTGTATCAAGGGCTTTAATATCCCCTGTTAGTTTTTCCTCTAGTCTGACTTGTCCGATTTTCAAATCTGTAACGTCTTTTTGTATAGTGTTGAGTTTGGTGTTAACGTCCTTGATTTCTTGCTTTAGCTCTTTTAAAACTTCCTCTAACGAGTAAGTGACTATGACTGGTTCACTCATGGTTTAAACTCCTATTTTAGATATATTTCTTCTATTGTCCCCTAATTCTAGGGGACTAACTTTATTTTATTACCTTTGTTGTCCAATCGAATGAAACTCCAAACGTAATTAAGTAAAAAATAAAACAAAAAGCTGAAGATAAAAAAGAAACAAGAAATCACGATAGAATAGGCAAATAGATCCCAAAGTGAGTAACAGTAATTTATCGTGGAGATTACCTTTTTAGGAACCAGTTCCGGTGTACCAACGCGATCGCGTAATGTATCTAGTGTAGCCCTACGTCTTCCCCAAAGGGCGGAAGTTTGGCTATTTGACTGCGGGGAAGGAACCCAACATCAATTATTACGCAGTGATGTCAAAATCTCCCAAATTACCCGAATTTTCGTCACCCATATGCACGGAGATCACATTTATGGGTTAATGGGACTGTTAGCGAGTTGTGGTTTGGCGGGAAATGCTCAAGCAATCGAGATTTACGGCCCTCCCGATCTGGCAGATTATTTAAAAGCTTGTGCTAGATATTCTCATGTAAAATTTTCTAACCGCGTTCGGGTTTATGGGGTTAGTCCTGGTATTCTCTACGAAGATGAGGAATTTACAGTTAGTTGCGAGTTACTGAAACATCGAATTCCAGCCTTTGGCTATCGTATCACGGAAAAAGACCGTCCAGGACGTTTTGATATAGAAAAGGCCACCGCTTTGGGTATTCCTCCAGGGCCTGTATATGGGCAGCTAAAACGGGGGGAAACCGTCACATTACCCGATGGCCGTCGTATTCGGGGGAAAGAGTTATGCGGAGAGACAGAAACGGGCCGTAAGGTGGTTTACTGCACGGATACGGTGTTTTGTGAGAGTGCCATTGATTTGGCCCAGGATGCTGATGTGTTGATTCATGAGGCAACTTTTGCTCATCAAGATGCTCAATTAGCTTTTGATCGTCTTCATTCTACCTCAACTATGGCAGCACAGGTGGCCTTAGGGGCAGGGGTAAAACAATTAATTATGACTCATTTTAGTCCCCGTTATGCCCCAGGAAATGACCTACAATTAGACGATTTGTTAAATGAAGCTAGGGCAATTTTTCCTCATACTATTTTATCTCGTGATTTTATGACTTATGAAGTACCAAGACGCAACATAAATCGGGAAATTATAGGGGTTGTTTAACAAGAAAGGTAAGGTAAAATAGGCAAGGGTAACGGTTTATTTTTTAAACTTGTCATTGTTTAACTAATCAATGGGCAAAGTTTGTTCAACGGATTTAGGTGAGGTTGCGTTCGGTAAATGTTTGGCAGAATTATGATTAAGATTAAAGAGAATAATCGCCAAGAGAAAACCCATTAAACAACCCCCTGAAAATAACCAGCCATGGGAGGGTTCAAGGTAACAAATTAAGCGACGTTTGCCATCATAAATTTGAACTGACCAGCCTTCATCAATGGTTTCAATAGATTTATTTAAAGGTTTCATCGCTGTTGCTCCTGCTTTGATGATTAAGGAAATTAAGATCATTATAAAACCAATTGAGAATAATAAAAACAAGAAAAATTGTAATTAGATGGTTATCAATCAATGTGAGGTGGGCAATGCCCACCCTACCACATTAATTAATATTGACGGCCAGATTTACGGTGTTGAATGGCGGTTACTCCTTCGGTTTCTAAGACTTCTCCTTGATTAACAATTCCATAAATTAACCAATGATCTCCTGCTTCAATTCGTTGTTGTACTCTACATTCTAAATAAGCTAAGGCTTCTGTTAGAATTAAACAGTTATTATTGGCTTTTTTGGTTGTAATTTGACTCAAGGGATTTTCTTGATTTTGATCAGTAAAATGCCGTCGAATATTTCTGCCTTCTTTGAGAATATTTAACACAAAAGTTTCCCCGATTTCTAAACAAGAATTTTCCCATTGTTTTTGATTAATAGCTATCATTAACCCAGGAGGATTAAAACTTGCTTGAGACACCCAAGAAGTCAGAAAAGCGCGATCGCTGCCGTTGTGGTGTGCGGTGACAACACAAATAGACCCGATAATGCGTCCTACAGCTTGTTCTGTGCGGTCAATATTAGCTTCTGTGATTCCTTGGAGGGGGATGCGCTGTTTTTGCTTTTTCTTGAGGTTTTGGGCGAATTCTGCCCCTGCTTGGTGAGATTGTTGTAAGGACTTTTGATCGGGCGTAAAGCGGATACGCAAGGCATTAAAGCCAAAACGATAGTTTGCATCGCGTAATTTAGCGGAAATTAGGTCAATTGCTTCCCCACTCCACCCATAGGAACCAAATACACCAGCTAACTTCGTTTTAGAGGCACTAGCTAAAACTATTCCTAAAGCGGTTTGGATCTGTACAGGTGCATGACCCCCCAAAGTAGGCGATCCTATGATAAACCCATCACAGTCTTCTAGGGTACGGGCGATCGCATCAGGATCAGCGACTTCACAGTTCAATAAGTCTACCCCTACCCCATTATCCATCAATCCTTGGGCGATCGCATTGGCTAAAATGGCGGTATTGCCATAAGCAGACGCATACAATAAGGCCACTTTGAGAGTTTGGCGTTTTTGTTGTTGACACCATTGGCGATAATCATAGGTAAAACGGCTGAGACTATAGCGGACGATGACACCATGATTAGGGGCGTAATATTTAGCTGAAAATCCTTCTATTTTGTCTAAAATGCCCTCTAATTGTTTACCTTGCCCCCCATGAAGACAGTCAAAATAGTAACGGCGATCGCTATCTAATTGTTTCCAGTCTTCATCAAATAAATTATCACTGCACAGATGAACCCCAAACAGTTTATCAGTATAGAGGATGCGGGTTTTGGGGTCATAGGTAAAAAGTCCATCCGGCCAGCGAGGAGTAGGCACTAAAAGAAACTGTAACTGATGTCCCTGTCCTAAGTCTAGGGTATCCTCAGACCTCACCACACGGATTTTGGATTCCCAATGAGGAAAAGAAGTTTTAATGGCGTTTGCGGCTGATTTAGAGCAAATTAAGCTTAGTTGAGGGCATTTTTCGACTAAAACCTTGAGGGTGGCCATGCGGTTGGGATTAACATGACCTAAAATTACATAGTCTAATTGGGTTAGATCGAACTGTTTGGCTAATTCTTCCAGAAAAAGGTTGGTAAATGATTCACCAGGGGGATCAATTAAAGCGGTTTTATCAGCTTGAATTAAGTAAGAATTGGCGGTTGTCCCCTTTTCTAAGGCATATTCTACTTCAAATTTGAGGCGATCCCAGGTTCGAGAACGAAATACCGTTGTCTGGGTTCCTAATGGGGCAATTTGAACGTCACGGGGACGGGTAGTCATGGGGGTTAAAGTTGGTGTAGACATGGTTTTTTCCTGTAATAATTTATGATTGAAAATTGGCTAGAGTGGTGAGGGATAAAAGATTTTAAATACTCGCTTTTATGGGTGGTTTCTCATTCCATAAAGTGAGACATGAGTAGAAGTAAAGGGCGGTTTTAGATGTTAATAAATTGAATATTTTTAGGGTCATTTTTTTCTCCGAAAAGCTCAAAAAATAAACGGTATCATAAAAAATAACGGGTTGATTATTGATGGAAATAATAAGTCTAAAATAAAGAGGATAACCTAATAAATAGAGATAATACCTTCTTCAACACAAACCATCAAATAATATCCTAATCCAAATATTTTTTGTCTGGCTGATTTAAAAGGACATGATGATTGAGGCTGCTTAATACTCGTAACTTTCATATCAATCAATAATTACTGCAAGCCTTAATCATCATTTATCCTACATTGCTAAACCAATTTATTCAATCGATGAGGAAGAATGGACATAAGAATTGTTGGATTGACCAACGGTTTGTTTAAAGTGAGTTTTGCGACGTTGAGACACTGTTTCTTCTGGGTCAATATTTTCAAAAGTAGGAGGCAACCAGACACGAATCACCATTAAAACACTCAAAGAAAGTAAAAACGCACAAACGGCTAAAACTTGTGTCCCTTGGGTTTCTAAAATTCCTCTGACAATGATTTCTCGTAAGACAGAAACTATCGCTACTTCAACGGCAACCCCGATAGAAATACGCTTTTCTTGTAGATAAATAATCAACAGACGGAACAATTCAACCCAAATTAATAGGGATAAAATATCGGCTGTGACCGCATTAAAATTGACTGGAGGCAGCAAAGACAAAAACATTAAGCGAATTTGCAACACCATGAAGCCAAATAACCCAATACACAACGAAATCACAATTAAATCTTGGACTAACTCCAAGGCTTTAACCACTGGGTTAACATTAAGCCAGCCATTTTTCTCAGAGGGCAACGAGTCAACTAATTTAGACATTTTTATTCACTGATAACTGATGATCTGACTACTTAATTATCTCGGACTATTTAACTGGTAACTGTTCACTGATCACTGATTAATAATGGTTTCCCACCTTACGATGATGTACAGCCGTCACTCCATCGACTTTTGAAACTCGTCCCGTTTGCACTGTGGTATAAATAATCCAGTGATCGCCAGCTTCGAGGCGACTGGTGACGGTACAGTCTAAATATGCCAAAGCATCAGCTAAAATGGGGGAACCGTTGCTAGATTGATAGGTTTTAATCCCTGTAAAGCGATCGCTACCAGGGGCAAACCGCTTGAGAAAATGCTTCATTAACCCCTGATAGTTCCCTTCTTCTAAGACATTAAGAACAAAAGTATCATTGACTTGCAATAAAGATTCAATGGCCCGATCTTTCGCAACGGCGATCGCCACTCCCAAGGGTTGCAAACTTGCTTGTGTCACCCAAGAGGCGAACATTGCCCCCGAAACTTCGCCTTTTTGGACGGTAATTAAATATAATCCGCTACTAAGGCGACCTAATGCCCGATCTAAATCAGAATCAAGGGATTTCATCTGTTTAATAGTTTTATCACGGGTTAACCACTGTCCGAAATCCGTTCCTGCTTCCTCTGCCAGCTTCTGGGTGGTGGCTGTGGGGGCATTTTTGCTTAAAATGGGGGAAAATGCTTCAGTTAAGCCTATTTCTTGAAATTTATTGCGTAGGGGGAAAATGGGTTCATCTTCTCCCCCACCAGACTCGAATAAGGCGATCGCTTGTTTGCCATGAACTGAGGCTAAAATAGTTTGCAGGGCAGTTTGTGCGATGGGATCGTGTTGAGAAGGCATTCCTATGACTAAGCCCTTCGCTTCGTGGACGAATTCCCGCGCTTCATGGGGATCAGTCTCACTAAGATTAACTAAATCAACCGTTACCTCTGTTTTTAGGAGTCCTTGAGCAATATCCCGCCCAATTTGCTCACTATAGCCATAATCTTCACTATAGAAGATTACAACCAAGTTATCGCTTTTCGCCTGTGCTTGACTCCATTGTTGATAATAGTTGATCCATTGAGGAATATTATAGTTCAGTAAGGGGCCATGACCCGTTGCAATGGTCTTAATTTCTAAGTTTTGAATGCGTTTGAGTGCTGCTAATACAGAACGAGCATTTGGCCCCATTAAACAATCATAATAATACTGGAAATCTTCTGTTAGCAAGTCTGATTCTTCGTCATAAAGATAGTCATTACAGTAGTGCATTCCAAAGACATCACAAGTGTAAAGAACACTGGTTTGATGATCGTAGGTAAAAATGGTATCAGGCCAATGTAAATTAGGAGCGGAAACAAATTCTAACTGATGCCCATTGCCTAAATTTAAGGTTTCACCGCTTTTAACTATTAAGAAATTAAAAGGTTGATGTACCATATTCTCTAGAAATTGTATGGCAACTTTTGAGCCAACAATGGTAACTTGAGGCGCAAGGTTTAGGATATTTTTGACTAACCCACTGTGATCGGGTTCTGTATGACTAATAATCAGATAATCTAGTCTAGAAAAATCAATTAACTCCTTTAATTCTTCTAGATATAAAGATTCAAATTTTATATGAGAAGTATCAACTAATGCTAATTTTTCTCCTTGAATTAAGAAAGAGTTATAAGTTGTTCCATTCCTTAATCCAAATTCAATATCAAAGCGATCTCTATCCCAGTCTAATGAACGAATAGCTGTGGTTTTTTCAGCAATTTCTTGACTTTTGATTGTTAAACGACTTGAGGTTGTAAAATCCTCAGAATGAACTGTGAGTGCAACCATACGCTGCTACCTCCTATAATTTGGGTTGTTATAAATCTGTTTCTCTATTTCCTATGATTACTCAGTCTTACTAATTTGTAAAATGTTAATCTCTTAAGTTTTTTATAAGTAAATATTATATATAAGCAACTAAAATATTTCATTTGTTAAACTATGATCATCCTCACGGTAGGGACGAACATCCGTTCGCCCCTGCCTAGTTGTGCTTAATCGTTAGTATTCGTTATAACTAAGGAAAAATTAACCATTAATAGCCAAAATTGTCTCATGTTTATCACAACGGAACCCTTTAATTCTAGGGGAGAAGGGGGAGAAAAATTGGTTTGGGAAGCCATACAATCTACATTTTATCAGAGAAAATGTTTAGCTTATTGGCGTTATCCAATTTTTTCACAAACGGGAAAATTTCGCAAAGAACCTGATATTTTAGTTGCTGATTTTGAGTTAGGATTAATTATTATTGAAGTTAAATCTATTACTCTAGATCAAATTGTCAATATTCAAGGACATCGCTGGGAATATCAGAATTTTTATACAAAATTTGGCAACCCTTATCAACAGGGAGAAAACCAATTATTTTCTTTATTAGAATACCTAAATCAAGAACCAGATTTAAAGCATAAAGTAACAGCAAAAGTCCTGGTTGCTTTACCATTTATTCAACAAGAAGACTGGAAAGAAAAAGGATTCGAACAACTGCCGAGTTGTCCTCCAATTATCTTTAAAAATCACTTATTTTTATTCCGATCTCTTGAACAAATTATACAACAAACACCCCCCATTATTTCAGGACAAGTATTAACAGATCAACAATGGGAGTTATTATTAAATATCTTGTCAGGAACCCCTGTTTTTACACAACCCAATCATAAAGTCTTAAGTCATGAGAAAAGTCGAGGAAAAATATTACAAGAAGTAAAAAAGTATCTTTACAAATTTGATTTAAAACAGGAAAAAATTGCCAAGCAAATTCCTCCAGGATGTCAACGAATTCGAGGAATAGCAGGATCGGGTAAAACGGTTTTACTCTGTCAAAAAGCAGCAATTATGCACCTCAAATATCCTCAATGGAGAATTGCTTTTATTTTCTTTTCTCGCAGTCTGTATCAAGAGATAATACAACAAATTGATCAATGGATTAGATATTTTAGTCATCAAGAAAAAACCTACAATAAAAATAATCAAAAATTACAGGTATTTCATGCTTGGGGTTCTAGGGAACAATTAGGATTTTATCGCTTACTTTGTCAAGTAACAGGAGTGATGCCATTAGGGGTTAATCAAACAACTTTTCAAGCACCGAATGAAGCATTAGGTGAGGTATGTGTAGATCTCTTAAAACAGAAAGCAATTCCTCAGTTATTTGATGCTATTTTAATTGATGAAGGACAGGATTTAATGGTTGATAATTGGCTTTATCAAGACAAACAGCCTTTTTATTGGTTAGCTTATCAATCATTACGGTCCATTAATTCTATGTCTCCTCAGCAAAGACGCTTAATTTGGGCTTATGATGAATTACAAAGCTTAGAGAGTTTAAAAGTGCCTAATACAAGTGAGATTTTTGGAGAACAATTAGGCAATTTAGTGACAGGAAAATATAATAATGATATAAATAAAACAGAAATTATGCCCCGTTGTTATCGGACTCCTCATCAACTTATTATTGTTGCTCATGGCATTGGAATGGGATGGTTAAGATCCCAAGGAATGTTAACAGGAATCAGTAATCAAGAAGACTGGAAAAGTTTAGGCTATGAAATCGAAGGTAACTTGATTGAAGGACAGAAAATCACCCTAAAACGTCCTCAAGGAAATTCACCTCATCCCTTATCTTCTTTATGGAAAGATTCACTAATTAACTTTAATACTTATTTATCACGACAGCAAGAAATTAGTGCCTTAGCACAACAAATTAAGCACAATTTACGTCAGGATGGATTAAGACCGAGTAAAGAAATTTTAGTGATAGTTTTAGGAGAATATTTTGACGCAGTTAAACTGCAAAAGACTATTGCTACTTTTTTGATCAGACAAGGGATCGATATTTTTATTCCAGGGACTAAAAAATGTAACTGTTTAACGGAAGAAAATCATGAAGATCGTAATCAATTTTGGTGTGAGGGTGCGGTGACAATTTCTCGTATTTATAGAGCTAAAGGACAAGAATCTGATATGATTTATATTGTCGGATTAGATTACCTCGCTCAAAAAGAAGATAATCTATTTTTACGCAATCAATTATTTATTGCCATCACGCGATCGCGGGGGTGGGTTAATCTCAGTGGAATTGGTAATTATCCCTTTTATCAAGAGTTAAGAAATTTGATCGATAATAAAGATACTTTTAGCTTTATTTATACTAACCCTAAACAAAGAGAAATTATTGGCACTGAAGCAGGAGAATTATTACATCGGTATCGTTTAGGAGAGAGAAACTTTCAACAGGCAGAATTAGCCAATGTTGTCCTAGAAAATCTCAATTTAGAGGATATTAATCTGATTGGGTCTAATTTATCCGGTGCTAATTTACAATATAGTCAACTCAATCGTGCTAAATTAATTGCGGCCGATTTACAAAAAGCAAATTTACAAGGAGCAAGTTTAGTTAATGCAAAATTAATGGGAGCAAATCTCAGGGATGCGAATTTAACCAATACAAATTTAACCAATGCGGACTTAACTGATGCTATCCTGAATTCTGAAATATAAATTATAAATTATGAATGAGCCATAAAAATCGAGATAAATGTACAATTTGATCAATAAACATCTCTCAGTAATTGCATTTTTAAACGGCCTAAATTAGTAATATGACACCAAACCGAGATAACCCCTTACTCAATCTCGATTATGAACCAGCCTTAGAAAACTTAGGAGACGACTATTATGATCAAGTCGCGGCTGCTGAGTTTCCCCAACATATTCTACGGTTTCGCAACGATCAATTATTACCCCAATTAGGATTAAACCCTGATCTGGTAGAAGATGGACATTTTATCGAAGCATTTGGCAAATTTCAAGGAATACGCCCCTTTCTTGCCCTGCGCTATCATGGTTATCAGTTTGGAGAGTATAACCCCTTTCTGGGAGATGGTAGAGGCTTTCTTTACGGACAAGTAAGAGGGGTGGATGGGACATTATATGATTTTGGCACAAAAGGGTCGGGACAGACCCCTTATTCACGGGGTGGTGATGGTAGATTAACCCTCAAAGGGGGTGTCAGGGAAGTCTTAGCAGCAGAAGCTTTACAAGCATTAGGAGTCACTACCTCCCGTTGTTTAAGTTTAGTGGAAACTGGGGAATCTTTATGGCGAGGAGATGAACCCTCTCCGACCCGTTCCTCTGTTATGATTCGCATGAGTCGTTCTCATATTCGCTTTGGTACATTTGAACGTCTATATTATCTAAAACGGCCAGATTTAATTAAAAAATTATTAGATTTTGTCATTGATATTTATTATCAAAATCTGCCTGATTCAAGCGATCGCTACGTTCTATTTTATCAAGAATTAGTCAAAAGGGTAGCGAACTTAGTGGCACAATGGATGGCTGCGGGGTTTTGTCATGGGGTTTTAAACACCGATAATATGTCGATTACAGGGGAAAGTTTTGACTATGGCCCCTATGGTTTTATTCCTACTTATGATCCCCAATTTACTTCAGCTTATTTTGATTATGGGGGACGGTATAGTTATGGCAATCAACCCCTAATTTGTCGGGTCAATTTAGAGATGTTACAGTTACCCTTAATGACCCTCATTTCTCCTCGTCAATTAGAAGCTGCCTTGAATCAGTTTGATGATTATTATGCTGCAGCTTATCGTGAATCTATGTTAAAAAAATTAGGAATTGAAGGGTTAAATATTGCGGAAGGGAATGAGTTATTAGATAAGACTCTTGAGGTTTTAAAGACCAGTCAAATTGGTTATCATGAATTTTTTGCGGCCTTAACTGATCAATTTAATTGGGGATGGCGTGAAGACAGTTCTACTATTTTAGAAAATAGCACAATTCCCTCCGCAGACTGGGAAACTTGGCGACAATTATACTATCAGGTTTTAAGCAAAATTCCTCAAGAAAAAATGGATGAAGTGAGTCACTGTTTACATCAATATAATACCCAAACGCCCTTACTTAGACCCATAATTGAATCGGTTTGGGAAGCGATCACTTCTGAAAATAATTGGCAACCGTTTGAAGAATTAGTGAATAAACTACAGAAAAAATAAGGGTTAAAGTGATGCGATTAGTGATTTTAGGCGGCCCAGGATCGGGAAAAGGAACCCAGGCAAAATGGTTAAGTGATTACTTTAAAATTCCCATGATTTCCACAGGAAATATCTTAAGAAATGCTATTAGTGAGCAAACACAATTAGGAAAAAAAGCGCAGGATTATGTAGAGAAAGGTGAATTATTGCCCAATGAAATAATGATTGAATTCATGAGAGAACATTTAGAGAAAAATGCTCTAGATAAGGGTTGGATTTTAGAGGGATATCCTCGCACAGCATTTCAAGCAGAAGAATTAGATTTTTTATTAGAAACTTTAGAACAAAAATTAAATTATGCCATTTATTTAGAAGTGAGTGAACCAGTAATGAAACAAAGATCATTAAGGCGATCTCTGATGGATGATCAACCTGAAATTATTGAACATCGTATTAATATTTTTAAACAGTATACAATACCTCTTCTTGATTATTATCAAGGGACAAAACGACTTTTAACTATTGCGGGTGAAGCATCAACAGATGAAGTGGGACAGGAAATTTTAAGCAAAATAATCCATTGATCACGATCACATGAAATATTCATTAATATCACAGTTTATCACTTCTTAAACTTGTTATAGTGAAATTATAAACAATCCCAAGGATTAAACCTGTTTAACAAGTTATCACTATTAACTAGGTCAAATCCCTCATTGATTAATTAAAATATTATTAAAAATAAAGGCGGGAATTTGATAATGTGCTATGTAATAAATTCCAGTTCTCATTCCTATCTGATCTCCCAAATTAACCGAGTTCTTCAAGAAGGAAAACTAACAGCAACGGAGGAAAAATATTTTTTAGATGCGATGCTTTGTTATCAACCCATTACCCAAGAAGAATTAACGGGAATTACAGAAATTTTTAGTAGATTACAATCAGGAAAATTAAAACTTATCGAAGAAAATCATTGAACCAGTTTCCCTTGATTAAGTCTTAAAATATTATCGGTAAACTTTTCTACCATATTTAATTGATGATTAACCATAATAATTGTAATGGTAGTATGATCACTTAACATCACTAATTGTTCCATTAATTGGTAAGCGCGGTCATTATCTAATGCAGATGTTGGTTCATCTAATAATAATAATTTTGGTTCCATCACTAAACCCCGAACAATACTAACAATTTGTCGTTGTCCTAAAGAGAGTTGTAACTCATTTCGTTCTAACCAAGCATCAGGAATAGATAATTGCGATCGCCATTGTTCAATTCTTTGTTGAATTTCTGGTTTAGGGATCTGTTGTAAACTTAAAGGATAAGCCAAAGTTTCTTGCACTGTCATCCCTAATAATTTAGGTTCTTGAGGAACTAAAACAATTTGCTGACGAAGTTTAATCACAGGAATATTTGTCAGGGGTTGAGACTCAAATGTAATTGAGCCAGTGCTAGGATCTTGTAAACGGTTAATGAGACGTAATAGAGTTGTTTTTCCTGAACCAGAGGGGCCAACAATGGCCAGGCGATCGCCAGAATTAATCGTCAAAGAAATCCCATCTAATAACTTATTTCTCCCTGAAGGTTCAGTTAAACTAACATCAAATAATTGTAAAAAAGAATTTTTTTCCTGTTTCATATTTATTGGATCTACTGAACCTAGTATGTAAACTATTAAAAATTATCTACTCAAACCCTTAAGGGTTAAGCTATACAGACAAAGCCTGCGAAGGCGGGCTGATCATTAGGCTGTGCAGACAGCCTTTGTTGTTATAGTATCAGGCTTTAGACTGTATATAATTGTTGATTTTGCCTTGCAAGTTCGGTAGAACCTATTTATTGCTTATTACTTATTACTTATTGATTTACTCCTGATTTTCTTCTCCATGTTCTCTTCCTGGGGTACTTTCCAAAGCAGCTAAAATAGCCTGAGAACCCGCAATAATATCCCGTTCCTCTCCCCCTAAATATAGCCGTCCAAAGCTCCCAATAGCTGAAACCTGTAAAATATTAATTAGAGCCGCTTTTTCTGCTTCATTTGCGGCTAAAGCTGCATAGGCAGCAGGTTGAACTTCTAACACATACAAAGTCTGTCCCTGAAGCAACATTTGTCCCCGTCGATTACGATTAATTAACTGCGCTTGATAAGCATCAATATTACGAATAATTTGACTAGAAACAACTTTAGGTTTGAGACAATCTTGTCTTCTTACCCCCAATGCTGCTAGAATAGCCTGACCTGCCGCCCTAATTTCTCCCTGGTTACTCGCATGAATTTCGAGAAGACCATAAAGACGTTCAACAAATTGCACCCCAGGACGAACAACTGCAGATTTTAAAGCAACATCAGTAATGCGGTTAATTTCAATTCCTGGAGAAATTTCAATCCAAAGAGAAGCATCTCCAGGGAGGGGTAGAAATCCGACTGCAACTGCGCCAATATAGGCAGCGTGTTGTGATTGTAAGCGATCTAGATAGACGTAACTGCGTAATTCAACTCCCAAAGTTTAACTCTCCGATGGTTGTGATGAGAAGTCATCATAATTTAGCCCCTACAACAAGTTACCATAGTATTTACCTAACTGAAATAATTGCCTAATCAAGTCTAACTTAAAAAATGCTGATTATTCATAATCAAACCCTATTAGATTTCATGGGTTTTCACTATTCCTTACAGGATATTGAGGGAATTACGGCCTTTCTAGATCGTCAAATGACCTTGAGTTTTTCTCCTCTAGAAAATGGTTTATTTCCGGCGGCGGCTGTGGTAGATAAAACAGCCTACACTGGTTATAGGAATGTTTGGGTCAGAGATAATATTTATTTAGCTTATACACACTATTTTTGTCAGCAAACAGAGATTGCTATCAAAACAATTAAAACTTTAATTCAATATTTCCAGAAACATCAAAACCGTTTTCAAGATATTATTGAGGGAAAAGTCAATAAAAATGAGGTTATGAAACGTCCCCATATTCGCTTTAATGGGGAAACTTTAGAAGAAATAAACCAAGAATGGAGTCATGCTCAAAATGATGCCTTGGGATATTTTCTTTGGTTTACTTGTAAGTTAATTAGAGAAAAACTTTTTATTCCTAATCCTGATGAACTAGAAATTTTAGCTCTTTTTCCTTTCTATTTTGAGACTATTTCTTATTGGGAAGATGAGGATAGTGGTCATTGGGAAGAAGACCGCAAAATTGAAGCTTCTAGTATTGGGGTAGTGGTGGCAGCTTTAACAGAGCTAAAATTACTGATTTTAGAAACATCTGATCAGGTTTATTTTCAAAACAAAACTAATATTTATCCCTTGGAACTGTTAGATAAATTAATTGATAAAGGTCAAGAAGTTCTCCATACAATATTACCTTATGAATCTATCCAAGCTCCTCCTCAAACAAGAAAATATGATGCTGCTTTATTATTTTTAATTTATCCCTTACAAATCATTCAGGGAGAAATGGCTGAAATAATTGTTAATAATGTCATCAATAATTTACAGGGAGATTATGGGATTAGAAGATATTTAGGAGATTCTTTTTGGTGTCGAGATTATCAAGAAATTCCTGAAGCCATTCGGACTACTATTTCTGCCGAAAGAGAACAATGGTTTAAAGATAATAATCGAGAACTAAGAGCAGGACAAGAAGCACAATGGTGTATTTTCGACCCGATTATTTCTGCTATTTTTGGACTCAAATTTCAACAAACCCATCAACCCAAATATCTCGAAAAACAAACCTACTATTTAAACCGTTCTTTAGGACAATTAACCGCATCGGATAGTCAATTTGGCAGTTTAAAATGTCCTGAATTATATTACTTAAAACAGGGTGGTTATTTTCCAGGAGATGCCACCCCGTTACTCTGGACACAAGCCAATTTAAAAGTAGCTTTAAAAATGATGGAGAAATCTTTGGGAAAGTTTTAGGGGACAACGGCCCTTAGCCCCTACTTCAACCTAGCTAACCCATTAAAATCAAACATTTCTAACCAAGCTTGGCGATCGCTTTCGCTAAAGGCCGGATCACGAGAAAGTACCTTAACCTGAAAACGACCCGCGACTAAAACAGCCGTTGCGGTGCTTCCTTGAGAAATAGCGGGATAACCCCCAATTTTTTGGCTACTTTTCTCAAATTTCGTCACAGCACTGGGATTATTAAGAGTATCAGAAATAGCCATCACGGCCATTTCCTTGCCATCTTTTTTCAACTTAGCTTCAGCAAACCCCTTTTTCTCCTGGGTATAAACACGCTCATAACCAGCACTAGAAGGGGGAAAAAATCGATTAAAACTCCCCCCAGACTCAGATTCACGAACCACCGCACTTGCACCCCGTTGAGTGCTTTCTTGTTGTGCTTGCTCAAACCGTGAGGGAGCTTGTGTGGCACAAGAAGAGAGAAATAATAGGGTACTTACCAGGAAAACCGCGAAAAATTGGCGTAATTGAAACAGCATTTTAAAGACCTCCCTAAGCTTTGATGAGGATAAATTTTCTTGAATTCCAGATCAGGAGATTTACCCTGATTAATGGGACTTGTGCTTTTAGTGTAAAGGGAATTCCGTAAAAAACTTCTTGACCTTTGTTAATTATTAGGTTTGAATGAAAAAAAGTCAGTAGTTTACAAAAATTCAACTTTCAGCCAACAAGCTTTATGATTAACAACGAGTAACTGACGGATCAATCCGCTGCTCAAACCTATTTTTCCCTAATTTCCCTAAATTATAACTATTCATATGAGAATCCTCATTTATTCTTACAATTATCATCCAGAACCCATTGGTATTGCGCCTTTGATGACAGAATTAGCAGAAGGATTAGCAAAACGGGGACACCAAGTGAGGGTAGTCACGGCAATGCCTTGGTATCCAGAAAGTGAGATTGCGCCAGACTATCGAGGCAAGTTATATTTAACAGAAAAGCAGAATGGGGTAAAAATTCAACGTTGTTTTGTTTGGATTCGCCGTAAAAGAAATTTTAAGAATCGCGCTTTTTTTGAAATTAGCTTTATGGTTTTGAGTTTTTTACAAGCGTTAAAAGGCTCTCGTCCTGATGTAATTTTTTTAACGATTCCTGGCTTACCTGTTTGTGTTCCTGCGGCTATTTTGGGCTGGTTATATCGAACCCCTATTTTATTAAATTTACAAGATATTCTTCCTGATGCTGCGATTCATGTGGGATTAATTCGTAGTAAAAAAATGATTCGTCTCTTTCAGTGGTTAGAAAGATTTGCCTATCGTACTGCCACAAAAATTAGTGTTATTAGTGACGGATTTACTAAAAACCTCTTAGAAAAAAGAGTACCTGAAAATAAAATAATTGAAGTTCCCAATTGGGTGGATGTCAATTTTATTAAACCCCTTCCCCAAGAGAATAATTATTTTCGTCAAGAAAACGGGTTAGAAGGAAAATTTGTGGTTTTATATTCAGGCAATATTGCTTTAACACAACCCTTAGAAATTTTAATTGATGCCGCTATTAAATTAGAACATATTCCTGATTTGGCCGTGGTTATTGTGGGTAAGGAAGAAGCTTTAGAAGGCTTAGAGAGATATTGTCAAAGAAAAAAAGCTCATAATGTTATTTTACGACCCTTTCAACCCAGACATAAATTACCTGAAATGTTAGCCGCAGCTGATATAGGAATGGTGATGCAAAAAAGCAATGTTATTTCCTTTAATATGCCCTCAAAAATTCAAGTTTTATTAGCAAGTGGTCGCGCCATTATTGCCTCGGTTCCTGGGGAGGGAACGGCAGCAAGAGCGATTGAAAATAGTGGGGGAGGAATTGTAGTTCCCCCAGAAGATTCGGATGCTTTAGCACAAGCAATTGAGCAGCTTTACTCTGACCCCAATCTCGTCATTTCTTTAGGCAAACAAGGAAGAAAATATGCTGAACAATATTATGATTTTGAAAAAACTTTGGATAAATATGAAGACTTGTTATCATTAATGAGTCAGCCAATGAAAAAACAACATCAATTTTTATAGAAATTAAGGGTTGTTAAGGGACTAATTATCATTAACAAGCCTTACTAAGTCAAGCTGGGGAAGCAGATGTTATGATTGGCATAATAAATCAATCTACATGGAGTAAATTTTGAAACATGACTGATTCTCCAACGACGGCCCAAAAAATTGCCTTTCGCAGAAAAACGATTAGGACGATGAAAGATGAATTAGATCAAACCTTATCATCCGTTCAGTCCCGTAATTATCAAGCTGCGAAAACTCCTTTTGAAAGTGCCAAAAAGAAATGGTTTACCTTTGGGGGAACTATTAAGAGAATTGCACCAGATCTTTATGAAATAATTGATCCAGGATTTAAGACAGTGAATACACTTTTAAATCAAGCAAGTCCCCAACAAGGCAACTTAACAGCACAATTACAACGAGTTGTTGAAGCTGCCACTAAAGCTGTAACAATAAGCGATGCCACAGAATAAATTTAGCCCGCGTAAGCTGTTGTGCATTTAAACTGCGTATTGTTTAAATTAATAAAACAGGCTGTAATCCACTTCCCTTTTGCCTTTTGCCTTGCTAATACACATTTAAAATGCGTATTAGCTTAGGGACACCCTTTTTAGGGTGTTTCTTATTGAAATGGCCCAATAACATCTGTAACTGTCAGGGTTTGTTCTGCTGTGTAACCAGCAAAAGTTCGAGTTGCTACGAGCTTAATTTCTACCCCTAATCCTGACCGCAAATAGTTAGGATCAATCGGTAATTTACCAACATTAATAGTAAATTTATTGCCATCAAGCACAACTAAATCTTCAGGAATTTCTCCCTCATATTTGGTACTATAATCAGAAACGGGACGAAAACGGGGGTCAGAACGAGTAATACTATAGGCAATTTTAAATTTAGTCGCAATTAAATTAGATTGATCCGCTTTATCAATTAAAGTTAATTTCATATCTGTTCCCTTTCCTGATAATTTCTGACTTTCTAAGCGGGTGGCATCTGCTCTGGGAATGGCATTATAAACGATAAATTGAGTAATATTATTCCTCTGTTGTGTCGTTGCTTCTATCCAAAGATCTTGAGGGGGATCAACCGTAATTCCCTGATCATTTTCATATTTTAAAGTAACTTGTTGCTCAGCAAATTTATTAAAAGGTTGGGGTGCATTCCAAATTAATAAAAAAGAGCGTTCTAATCGTTGTACCAAAGCTAAATATTGATCTTCTATTAGGGAACCTGGTGCAAATAACCCTGATGCTCCGTTGCGGGTTTCCCAAATATTTTTAGAGAGAAGATATCCCTTATCTTTTAAATTTCCCATCGTCACCGTTGCCGCAGGTTTATCCGGTTCTAGGGGCTTATCTAAATTAATTAAGGTTAATTTTCCTGGCAACCCTTCTCTTCCTAATACTCCAGTCGCACCCTTCGAGCCTTTTCTCCCATCTTGACAACGAAATTCTAGGGTTGTACAACGGTAATCAGCGTCTCCAGGATTGCCCCTACAGGTTTCTAGGGTCCAATAGGGTTCTGTACAGTTACATCCGTCCCCACCGTCTCCCCCTTGGCCCGCTTGTCCTCCCTTTCCTCCCGCAGCATTAACATAAATTTGTCGGAGTTCAGAAAGATTCGTTGCATAGATGGTTAAAGAGCCACCATTGCCCCCATCTCCCCCATTTCCGCCAATACCGCCATTTCCCCCACTGGGAGCCTGCAGGTTATATTTAACCCCAACAGGTTGATTGTCACATTGGGCATTTTCCCCTGATTTACCGTTTTCCCCCGGTTGACCATTTTCCCCCACTAAATTGAGGGTTAAAGGAGAACCATCAGCAAAAATGGTCAGATTTTCGCTATTGTCTCCAGCTTGTCCTGACGACCCATTTTGGGCGTTAGTACCATTTTGACCAAAGGTTTTAATTTCCGCCCCCCAAGCTGCACCTGCGCAGCTCTCAGAGAAGGAAGGGAAGGGGATCACAAGAGAGCTTGTGAAGAAGAGACTAGATAGAACAATTTTACTGAGAAGGTGCATTGATTCGTTAGGTGGTTAACGAGAGCCAGATCTGGTGACTGCTTTAGGTTAACTTTTGTTTCCTTCAGTTAATCAATGTTTGCTTAATCATCTTGATTTTGGGATTTTCTTAGGGGTTTCTGATAGACTCCCTCACTCCCTCCTTCCCCATACTTCCCAGATGTCCCCCTCAGTTCTAAACTTGACTTGAGAGGTGTAACAGGCAGTCGAGAGGTTATTTTGTGAAGAAAGTTCTAGCAATCATACTCGGTGGTGGCGCAGGTTCGCGCTTATATCCCTTAACCAAGTTAAGGGCCAAACCCGCCGTTCCCTTGGCGGGTAAATATCGCCTAATTGATATTCCCGTTAGTAATTGTATTAACGCAGAAATACTCAAAATCTACGTTTTAACTCAGTTTAACTCCGCTTCCCTTAACCGACATCTGACACGCACTTATAATTTCTCAGCCTTTAGTGATGGGTTTGTAGAAGTATTAGCAGCGCAACAGACAACGGAAAACCCCAGTTGGTTTCAAGGAACTGCGGATGCTGTGCGTCAGTATCTCTGGTTGTTTGAAGATTGGGATGTGGATGAATACTTGATCTTGTCTGGCGATCATCTCTATCGTATGGACTATAGTGATTTTGTCCGACGACATCGAGAAACGGGGGCTGATATTACTTTGTCGGTGGTTCCTATTGATGAAAAACGGGCCTCTAGTTTCGGGTTAATGAAAATTGATGATCATGGCAGAGTCATTGATTTTTCAGAAAAACCCAAAGGGGAAGAATTGAAACAAATGCAGGTTGATACGACTGTTTTAGGGTTAAACCAAGAACAAGCTAAGGAAAGTCCTTATATTGCTTCTATGGGTATTTATGTCTTTAAAAAGGAAGTGTTGACTACTCTGCTCAAAAATAACCCTGAACAAACGGATTTTGGCAAGGAGATTATTCCTGGTTCTTCTAAGGACTACAATCTACAGGCCTATTTATTTAAAGGGTACTGGGAAGATATTGGAACCATTGACGCATTTTATCAGGCTAATTTGGCTCTTAATCGTCAGCCAACCCCTGCCTTTAGCTTTTACAATGAAAAAGCTCCCATTTATACCCGTGCGCGTTATTTGCCCCCTACCAAGGTGCTTAACTGCAACATAACTGAATCCATGATTAGTGAAGGCTGCATTATTAAAGATTGTCGCATTCATAATTCAATTTTAGGGATTCGCAGTCGCATTGAAGCTGATTGTGTCATCGAAGATACGATGGTTATGGGGTCGGATTTTTATGAGTCTCCAGAGGAGAGACAATCTCTCGACGATCAGGGTAAGATTCCCATGGGGATTGGTAAAGGTAGCATCGTCCGACGGGCTATCATCGATAAAAATGCTCGTATTGGTCGCAATGTCTCTATTGTTAATAAGGAAAACGTGGAAGAATCTAATCGTGAAAACGAAGGGTTCTATATTCGTAATGGCATTGTTGTGGTGATCAAAAATGCCATTATTCCTGATGGGACAGTGATTTAAAAGATCATTAGGGGACGATCTTTCGTCCCTCTTTTTTGATCCGATCGCCAAAATATAGCACTTGATTCAGTCACGAATATTAATTATAAAATCATCTGCATTTGTTCCCAAGTTAATCCTTGTTGGATATAGTTAGGATTATTAGGATTATAAGGACTCATTAACCGATCAATACTAATAATAATTGCGTCATCAGATAACATGGGAACATCGGGATCAAAGTCAGTGGGACGCATTAAAGAACTAGAAAATCCTTTGAAAATTAAAAGTTGATCCCCTTCTCCATCTATTTCAAGGGTAATTAATAAGACTTCTTGGGGATGTTTAAGGGTATATTGTTCTAATTGTTGTATTCTAGACATTGCCATCGTTTAAATAATTGATTATGTTTAAGAAGTCCCTTGACTTAACCAAGCGATCGCCTCTCGAATCCATTCTTCTGTATTGGTATTTTTTAACATCAGATTATCTTGACTCAAGGTAGAAATTGCTTGATTAATCTCTTCATTAGTATAACCTAAAGCTAATAAGGTCATCTCAATATCTTCTAAAATGTCTAAGGATGGCATCGCCGATGATGTTGTTACTGTTACCCCAACTAATTGCCGCCATTGAGATAGTTTCGTTTTTAATTCTAAGGCAATACGTTCGGCTGTTTTTCTTCCTACGCCTGGGGTTTGGGATAAAATTCTAATATTTCCTGTGACAATGGCTTGCACTAATTCTTCTAATCCTAATGTGTCAATTAAGGCTATACCTAATTGTGCGCCAATACCACTGACACTAATTAATTGACGAAATAATTCTCGTTCTGATGCTGTTGAAAAACCATACAAAATTTGCTGATCTTCTCTAATTTGTAGATGAGTAAAGATTTGAATTATTTTGGGTTTATCTTGGGATAATTGTCGCGCCATTCGAGAGGGTATTTGTATTTCATATCCCACCTGATTTACGTCTAAAACCAGCACAATTCGCTGGTTAGTATTCTTGATTATTTCGACGGGGTTGCCTTTAAGATAGCTAATCACAGATGATAAATATAATGATTATTGAATAAAACCAAAATGGGTTAATCCTTCTAAGATTCCTGCTGCATAATGATCTTTAGCGAGATAACGAAATGGGGTTTGATGATTATAATACCACTGAAGCAGTTCAGGTTTAGCATTGCCAACAATGATCCCCCTTTCTTCTCCTTGAAATAAACTAATATCGTTACCTGAATCCCCACAAACTACTGTTTTATCAGCCGCAATTCCCCATTTATTTCGTAAGTATTGTAAAGCTGAACCTTTGCCGCCATTGATCGGTAAAATATCTAGGGCATAACTCGCACTATAAATGATTTGAGTTAGTAAATTATGATGAGCTAAATCTGATTTTAAACGGGGAATGATTTCATCAGCAATAGACTCAGATAAATAATAACTTATTTTAAAGGGAGTTTGTTCTGATTGGGGTTGTAATAATAAATCAGAAAAATGACTAGCGATAGCACAAATTCCCTCCCGATCCCATCCTTCTGATACCTCATTGGCCCAAGCTAAATCAAAGTTATGATCAGATGGGTTGATATAGATTTCTGTCCCCACAGATGTGATTAATCTATCCGGTGGTAAAATTGATTTTTCCTGAATCAGTTGATGATATCGATACAGCGATCGCCCTGTAGAATAGACAATTTTTGTACCATAATCAGTGCGATTCTTATTTAAAATTTTGTTAAGAAGACTCAAGGGAATATCGTCACCGATTAAAGTATGGTCAAGATCAGTAACAAATAAAAAATTTGCCATTTTATCGCCTAAAAAAATTGATTATTCTGTGTTATTTTTCTTTGATTATAACATTAAATTAAACTCCCTCTCAAAATTTTGTTTAAGAATTTTCACAAGAGAGGAGACAACTAGAGCTTGGGTTTGAATAAGTCTCAATAATTTAGATAAGCATTTCAGGATTCTCAGGGTTTATACGGAGATTATTTTTCCCAATTATGGAGTAGTTATTGACAAAATTCAGACTATTTCTTGAGTTAACAACGATTTAAACTATCATTATTAATATAGAGTTCCGAATGTAAAATTTAATTAAGAGTCAATTAGCGATTATGTGGGATTTTCTTACCCAAAGATTATTGTCTGAAACTTATATTCCTCATGGACATTGTTACTTGTGGAAACCTTCTTTAGTGGGGTTACACCTTATTTCTGATGGCTTAATTGCCCTAGCTTATTACTCTATTCCCCTAATTTTGCTCTATTTTATCCGTAAACGGGAGGATATGCCATTTAAAGGCATTGTAGTCCTATTTGGGGCTTTTATCCTCTCCTGTGGCACTACCCATATATTTAACATCTTGACATTATGGAACCCGATTTATTGGCTATCAGGAACCGTTAAAGCTTTTACGGCAATGATTTCAATTTATACTGCCATTGCCCTCATTCCCTTAGTTCCCAAAGCCTTAGCCTTACCTTCTCCCAAGGAATTAGAAGTATTAAACCATCAATTAGAAGGACAAATTAAAGAACGTCAAACAGCAGAACAAATTGTCCGTCAACTCAATGAAGAATTAGAAAATCGAGTTCAACAACGTACCGCCGAACTGGAAGCAACTAATCAACAATTACAAACTGAAATTAAAGAACGTCAGCAAGTTGAAACTGCCTTGCGGGAAAATCAACGATTTACGCAAAGAATTGCTGATTTAACGATTTAACCTATTTACACTTACCATTAAATGATTCTATAACCCCTTGTCAAAAACGTTTAGCAGAGGCAATATCTAAGCAAATTGCCATTTCTTTAGCCAATCTAAAACTAAGAGAAACCCTACAATATCAGAGTTTTCGTGATGCTTTAACTGGTCTGTTTAATCGTCGTTATTTAGAGGCATCTATTGTGAGAGAAGTCCATCGTGTCAGTCGAGAAAATCAGCCTCTAGGAATTATTATGATTGATGTGGATAACTTTAAAAAATTTAATGATACTTTTGGCCACGAAGCGGGAGACTTAGTGTTACAAACAATTGGGACTTTTCTTAAGGATAATATCCGTCAATCTGATATTGCTTGCCGTTTTGGGGGAGAAGAATTAACCATTATTTTAGCCAATGCCTCTCTAGAAAATACCAAAGAAAGAGCCGAACAAATCCGTCAAGGGGTTAAAAATTTACACCTTAAATATGGTGATCAATCATTAGGAACAATTACCATTTCTTTAGGAGTTGCTGTATTTCCTAATCATGGAGAAACACCAGAAGACTTATTTCATGCGGCTGATATTGCTTTATATCAAGCGAAAAGTCAGGGACGAGATCGCGTGGTTTCTGCTTAAAACTTAGCGTCGTAACCAGCTAAAGACTCATCAATATTAGGGAGTTTAAGCAAGTCTTCAAGCAAAATTGTTTGAGAAAGTGAAGTCTTCATACTTAGGTTTTTTTTGTAACGGACATCCATTGACGAGTGCCAAAAGATTGACAAGCAACCGAGGCAACATGAGAAGATTTAGCCAGGGCATCAACAAAATTATAGCCTAAAATAAAATGACAAAACGCCCCATGAAAAATATCTCCTGCCCCTAAAGTGTCAATAGCTTTAATCGGTGGAATATCAATCATTCCTGCTCCTTTTTTAGTCCAATATTGAATGGGTTTTTCTCCTTGGGTGATGGCAATATAAGGAATTGATTTTTGTTTTAAATAATCAAATACTTCTTGAGTATTAGAACAATTAGGCGGATAAAAATTAGCCGAACAAATGGCATAATCAACATAGGGTAAAACCTTCTCAAAGCCAGGTTTCCAACTTCCTCCATCAATAACAACAGGAATACCTTTTTCTTGGGCTTTTTGGGCAATAATTTGACTTGCGGTCATTTGATGACCATCAATTAAAATTATGTCAATATCTTGTAAAATTTCTAAGGATAATTTACCCACTTTTGCCTGAGATTTGGTAGCATTAATGGAAATCACTGCCCGTTCTCCTGTCCCTTGATTAACAATAATTGAAGAAGCAGGGGGAGGATTTTGATAAAAAGGTTCGAGATCAAAAACATTAATGTAACAATCTTCTAATTCTGCACAAATCAGTTGACTAATGGGATGATTTCCAATCACACTTAAAACTGTTGCTTGATGGCCAAAATATTTGAAGGTAATAGCCGCATTTGTCGCTGGCCCTCCTGCGGCAATAGTTTGATCAATGGCAACAATTTTTTCATTATGGTCAGGCAAATGATCAGTAAGATAAATAATATCTAAAGTCGTTAAACCGACAAATAATCCATTCATGAGTGAAGATAATGAACAATGAAAACTTACAGCAAGGAACCCTTTATCTTGTGGGAACTCCTATCGGTAATTTAGAAGATATCACTTTTCGGGCTATCCGAATTTTACAATCAGTCAACTTTATTGCCGCAGAAGATACCCGTCATACTGCTAAATTGTTGCAGCATTTTCAGATTAGCACACCGCAAATCAGCTATCACCATCATAACCGTTTGGCCCGTCAAACAGAACTATTAAAAATACTCCAACAAGGGGATAGTATTGCCTTAGTTAGTGATGCAGGAATGCCAGGTATTTCTGATCCAGGTTATGAGTTAATTTGTGCTTGTATTGCAGTTAAAATACCCATCATTCCTATTCCTGGGGCAACGGCGGCCATGACGGCCTTAGTTGCTTCTGGTTTACCCACTGAACGCTTTGTTTTTGAAGGTTTTCTTCCTACCAAGGGGAAGGAAAGACGCGATCGCTTGACGAATTTAATCACAGAAACTCGCACCCTCATTTTTTATGAAGCTCCTCATCGTATTCTAGCAACTTTAACGGAATTTGCTGAAGTTTTTGGAAAAAATCGTCAGATAAGTTTGGCTAGAGAGTTAACTAAACGTTATGAAGAATTTTGGCGAGGAACTTTAGAAGCTGCTGTTTTATTTTACCAAGATTCTCAACACATAAAAGGAGAGTTTACTTTAGTTTTAGAGGGATGTCCTCAAAGTAGTTCTCTTAATTTGACGGTAGACCAATTAAAAGAGGAATTACAACAATTATTAGAGCAAGGAATGACGCGATCGCAAGCTAGTCGTCAGTTAGCCCAGTTTACCTCTTTTTCTCGTCGTCAAATCTATGATTTATCCTTAGAAAATTAGTAACATTTTATCAAGATGTTTTGAAACCTTAACCTAGTAGTCGCTATCGGCCACACAAATGCCCTTACATTTAATACCATTACTAGCCGTACGTCGGCAATGGGGACAAAGTATCGGCTCATCCTCAATTTTTTGAGCTTGTTTGTTGTCAGTAACGACTTCTGGATAATCCTGATTATTCTGGTGGGAAAACATTATAATTGATGAGGAACTGAATCTGATTAAAGTGCTAATAATTTTCATTATAACACTTTCTTGACATAACCTATCCTTAATGGTCTGTAATTATTAAATGGTATCTTTATCTTATCCCCTAAAAGAGAAATTATCAACCCCTTTAAAAATTGGCACAGTTGAGGTTAAAAGTCGCGTTTTACAATCTCCCTTATCAGGGGTAACAGACTTAGTTTTTCGTCGCTTAGCGAGACGTTATGCTCCCTATTCTATGATGTACACAGAGATGGTGAGTGCCACAGAAATCCATCATTTAAAACAACTACCAAAACTAATGGAGATTGATCCCCATGAGCAACCTATTAGCATTCAATTATTTGATTGTCGTCCTGATTTTATGGCAGAAGCGGCTCAAAAAGCTGTAGGCGAAGGGGCGCAAACTATTGATATTAATATGGGATGCCCTGTTAATAAAATCACTAAAAAAGGTGGTGGATCTTCTTTACTTCGTCAACCAGATATTGCTCAAGCGATTGTTCAAGAAGTGATTAAAGCTGTTGAGGTTCCTGTTACAGTAAAAACGAGAATAGGCTGGGATGATAATGAAATTAATATCCTAGAATTCGCCCAAAAAATGCAAGATTCTGGAGCATCTATGTTAACTATTCATGGGAGAACTCGCGCCCAAGGTTATCAGGGTTCTGCTCGTTGGGAATGGATTAAAAAAGTCAAAGAAATTTTGACCATTCCTGTCATTGCTAATGGAGATATTTTTTCCGTTGAAGCAGCCATTAAATGTTTAGAAATGACAGGTGCTGATGGGGTAATGTGTTCTAGAGGAACCCTCGGTTATCCTTTTTTAGTGGGAGAAATTGACTACTTTTTACACACGGGAAATATTTTACCCCCTCCGACAGCAATTCAACGTTTAGAATGTGCAAAAGAACATCTCCAAGGGTTATGGGAATATAAAGGAAAACGGGGGATTTATCAGGGAAGAAAACATCTTACTTGGTATTGTAAAGGGTTCCCTGGTGCATCAGAATTAAGAGAACAAGGATCTCGGATTGAAACCCTTGAAGAAGGACATAAATTGTTAGATAAAGGGATTCAATTTTGTTTATCTAATTTTAGCGATACTACTCATTGATTTTATGATATTATTGACTCATAAAATCCTTGTCTTTGTAAACTTTGGAAAAACATAAGTGATGTTAATAGCCAGTAATATTCCTCAGTTAATTCAAACACAACGTCAATTTTTTGCCACTGGAAAAACCCAGGATATACAATTTCGTTTAGAACAGCTTAAACAGCTTAAAACGGTAATCAACGAGTATGAAACTGAAATTTTACACGCCCTACAAAAAGACTTAAGAAAACCAGATTTTGAAGGCTATCTTGCCGAAATTAGAGCGACTATAGCAGAAATAAACTATACCTTAAAACATTTAATAAAATGGGTGAAAAAGAGAAAGGTTTCTCTTCCCATTGAACAGTTACCCGCTACAGGTTGGGTGCAACCTCAACCGAGAGGAGTTGTCTTAATTATTAGTCCTTGGAATTATCCCTTTAGTTTAGCAATTATACCCTTAATTGGAGCGATAGCTGCTGGAAATTGTGCCATCATTAAACCATCAGAAATGACTCCTACTACATCTAGAATTATTGCTGAAATTATCGAGAGAACCTTTGACTCATTTTATCTAAAAGTGATCGAAGGAGGTAAGAAAAGCAGTCAAGAATTATTAGGGAAAAAATTTGATTATATTTTCTTTACAGGTAGCCCATCAATTGGTAAGATTGTGATGGAATCTGCGGCTAAATATTTAACCCCTGTCACCTTAGAATTAGGGGGAAAAACTCCCTGTATTGTTGAAACAAAGATTAACTTAAAAGAAACAGCAAAGCGTATCACTTGGGGAAAATTTATCAACGCTGGACAAACTTGTGTTGCTCCTGATTATTTATTAGTTAATCAGCAAATAAAGACTGAACTAATCAAGGAAATTTGTCAAGTAATCAAGGAATTTTATGGAAACGATCCCGCCCAAAGTCCTGATTATGCTAGAATTATCAATCAACATCATTTTGAGAGATTAATCCCCTATTTAAACTCAGGAAAAATCTTGATTGGCGGTCAAATTAATCCAGAAGACTATTATATTTCACCGACAGTTATGGATCAAGTTTCTGCGGAAGATCCTATTATGAAAGATGAGATATTTGGACCTATTTTACCTGTTTTAACCTACAAAAATATTGAAGAAGCGATCGCTTTTATCAATGAACGACCAAAACCCTTAGCTCTCTACTTATTTTCTAATGATCAAAAACAGCAACAAACTGTATTAGAAAAAACGATATCAGGGGGAGTTTGTATTAATGATACAATTATGCACTTAGGGGTTCCAGAATTACCCTTTGGAGGAGTAGAAAATAGTGGTATCGGCAGTTATCATGGCCAAGCAAGTTTTGAGACATTTTCCTATTATAGAAGTGTTTTAAAACGCTCATTTTGGCTAGAAACAAATTTACGATTTCCCCCTTATTATGATAAATTAAAATGGGTCAAACGTTTATTAGGATAAGAAAAAACCCTCACAAACAGGAGGGTTATTTATAAGAGAAACAAGGAGCATGGTAAACTTTAACTAACGGAGTAACCTTGGTAATATATTAACTAAACCCGCATTAAAATAGCGTCCATAATGATCGAGATATTGTTGTTGTTTGAGACGGTTAGGGTTAGTAAAAACATCAGTTAATCCCCAACTAATAAACATAACAAACAAGGCAAGAATCAGATAGTTTCGGAGAATCACAAAAACTTTTCCAGAAGTTAAAAACATTAAAATTTACCCTAAAAATTGCTTATAATTTATTGGCTCTTACTTGCCTCAACTATATTTATGATATCGAGAACGTCAAGAGGATGTCAGTCCCAAAATGCCAGAAAATCAAACAAGTTAATCCTTCTTGGTTGTCGAAAAAAGTAGAATAAAGTAGAATAAAATAAGTAGGTAGTCATAACTAAATGTCAACTAATTGGCAAAATAATGCTATAATAGCAAGAATATTTAATTGTAATTATTAAACCGATCATCTCTCTATTCCACGACAAACCAGAATAGAAGATCTGCTTTGAGTAGGTTGTGATCTTAGCAAAGTTTTACCCATCAATCCCTATCTGTTTGACTTGTTGAAACGTGACTACCCAAACCCCCTCCCTTCCCCAAAACTCAGAGACTGTACCTACAACCTCTCTCGAACAAAGTCTAAAAGGCCAAATTATCGTCATTCTTGACTTTGGTTCTCAATACTCAGAATTAATTGCTCGTCGCATCAGAGAAACCCAAGTTTACTCAGAAGTATTACCCTATCGAACCACTGCCGAAAAACTTCGCCAAATTAACCCCAAAGGGATTATTTTATCTGGGGGCCCCAACTCAGTTTATGACGATCTCGCCCCACAATGCGATCCCGAAATTTGGCAACTGGGTATCCCCGTCTTAGGGGTTTGCTATGGAATGCAGTTGATGGTAAAACAACTGGGAGGCAAAGTCGAAAAAGCCAAACGAGGGGAATATGGTAAAGCATCCCTGACAATTGACGATCCCACCGACTTACTGACCAATGTCGAAGATGGTTCCACGATGTGGATGAGTCATGGGGACTCCTGTACCCGTCTCCCCCAGGATTTTGAGATTTTAGCCCATACGGAAAATACCCTTTGTGCAGCGATCGCCGACCATCAGAAGAAACTGTTTGGGGTGCAATTTCATCCTGAAGTAGTTCACTCCATCGGTGGCATTGCCCTAATTCGGAATTTTGTCTATCATATTTGTGAATGTGAACCCACTTGGACGACGGAAGCCTTTGTTGAAGAAACCATCCGAGAAATTCGGGCCAAAGTGGGGGAGAAAAAAGTCTTATTAGCCCTTTCTGGAGGCGTTGATTCTTCAACCTTAGCCTTTCTACTTCATCGGGCGATCGGTGATAATTTGACCTGTATGTTCATCGATCAGGGGTTCATGCGGAAAGGGGAACCCGAACGACTGGTCGATATTTTTGATCGTCAGTTTCATATCTCCGTTGAATACGTCAATGCGCGGGAACGCTTCTTAAAACAAATAGAGGGAGTGACAGATCCTGAAAAGAAACGCCGTCTCATTGGCCATGAATTTATTCAAGTCTTTGAAGAAGAATCTAAACGTCTGGGGCCCTTCGACTATTTGGCCCAAGGAACCCTTTATCCTGACGTGATCGAGTCGGCCGATACCAATGTTGACCCCAAAACAGGGGAAAGAGTAGCTGTTAAGATTAAAAGTCATCATAATGTGGGGGGACTACCCAAAGATCTCCGGTTTAAGCTGGTTGAACCCCTCCGTAAGTTATTTAAGGACGAAGTGCGGAAAGTTGCCCGGGCCATTGGTTTACCGGAGGAAATTGTCCGTCGTCATCCCTTTCCCGGCCCTGGGTTGGCCATTCGGATCATTGGGGAAGTGACTTCAGAACGGTTGAACATCTTACGGGATGCGGATTTCATCGTGCGGGATGAAATTGCCAAGCAGGGGATGTATCATGATTTTTGGCAAGCTTTTGCGGTACTTTTACCCGTCCGTAGCGTCGGTGTGATGGGAGATAAGCGCACTTATGCTCACCCTATCGTCTTACGGTTAATTACCAGTGAAGATGGTATGACAGCAGACTGGGCCAAGGTTCCCTATGACTTATTAGAAACCATCTCTAACCGCATGGTTAATGAGGTGAAAGGGGTTAACCGTGTGGTTTATGATATTACCTCTAAACCCCCAGGAACTATTGAATGGGAGTAAGGACAGATCCCAATACTGCTCGGTTAAGGTGAAAAACGTTCTGGAAATCGGGGTGTGGGGAGTGTGGGAGGTGTAGGAGGATAGTGTTAATTTCTTCCCCCTCTTCCCACCCTTGTCTCAACTAACAATTATTTCTTAACCGAGTAGTATTGGGACAGATCCGGGTTTAACACTGTTAAACCCTTACATTGTTTAAGAATTTTATCGGGGCATAATATTATTATGCCCTCTTTATTTGATGCCACTACTTATTAGTTTTGGAAGTTGGAGAAACCTCATAATTTAGAATCTCCATCGGAAAAATTCTCACCTGTAACTTAATGGGTTGTTTAGTTTTCTGGATGAGAAATTTTTGAGCTAATTCTAGTTTTGCTCTGGGGTCAATTTGATTAAGTTTTGCAGGGGTAAGAATGATATCAGCAATTACCAAAACTTTGCTTTCTTGAAAGTTAACTTCTAGTGAAGAAATCATTCCCTCTGTGCTAGGTAAATATTGACGAGAATACTCAGCTAAAGCATGACGAATTTGATTTTCAACGATCATTTGTCGAAAGGAAAATTTTAAGGGTAACGTAATCGCTAAGAGACTCCCTATTAAGATCACTAAGGCCCAAATTGCTTTTTTCCAACTTCCATAGGATTCAAAGAGAAAGACCAAGGCAGCACTTAAAATAATTCCGACCAAATTAGTCAAAAAAAGCAAAAATGACCCTGTAGCAAGGCGAAAATCATAAACAGCTAAGCTAATTCCTACCACACATAAAGGAGGTACTAGGGCAACGGCGATCGCTACCCCAGGAACCGCTTCTGACACACTGCGACGAATTTTGGCAAAACCCCCGGCTGTTCCCGCTGCGATCGCCACTCCTAAATCCAGTAAAGTGGGTTGAGTCCGGGCCAAAATCTCGGAACCTGGAATTCTAAACCCGATGACTTGGGTGGTAAAAAAAGCGATCGCAATGGTTAGCAAAATGCCAAAAATTAGCTCAATGACAGAATAGCTCATCAGTCGAAATTCAACAAGAACAAAAGCATAAGCAAGGCTAATAATTGGCCCCATTAAAGGCGCAATAATCATCGCACCAATGATAGTAGCAGCACTATTAGAAATCAATCCAAAAGTGGCGATCGCTGTGGCCAGAATTAATAAAATAGAGAAGTTACTGGCTAAAATTTGCTGAATGAAACTCTCAGATAAAGTATTCTCTGAGAGTTTTTCTTCACTGACATTTTTTCGTAGTTGACGGAATAATGTCCATTCTTTTTTAAGGAAAGACCACCGAGATGATGCGGCCATAAATTTAACAAATATAGAGTTACTTCTAAATTATGATTTAAGTAAAACTTAAAATTCCATTAAATTTTTAACAGCTTAAAAACTAGAGAATTACATAAAAGGGTTTAACCGTGTTAAACCCCTACAAAATTCTTAATTATTACATCCTTTCTAATACAGAAATTCCCAATAAAGATAACCCCAATTTAAGCGTTCTTGCTGTTAAATCACACAACAATAAACGAGATGTTTTTAAGGAGTCTTCTGATTTTAACACCGGACAATTTTCATAAAAACGGTTAAACTTTTTACTGAGTTCATATAAATAATCACAAAGACGATTCGGTAATAGGGTTTTTTCGACTTCCTTAATTACATCACTGAGTTGTAAGAGATATTTCCCTAACTCAATTTCTGTCTCTTCTTTAAGCATAATTTGGGCAGCTTCTCCCAAGTTTTCATAGTCAATATTTCCCTCTCGACTAATACTTTGTATTCTCGCATAAGCATAGAGCATATAGGGGGCCGTATTACCTTGCAAAGCTAACATCTTATCGTAACTAAAGATATAGTCACTGAGACGATTTTGGCTTAAATCTGCATACTTAACGGCACTAATTCCCACCACTTCCGCAACATTATTAATAAACTCATCAGACTCGGTTCTTTCTTCTAATTCTAAGCGACTTTCGAGGTCTTTACGAGCATAATTAATCGCTTCATCTAATAAGTCCTTAAGTTTAATAGTTTCACCAGAACGAGTTTTTAATTTCTTGCCATCTTCTCCTTTTACTAACCCAAAAGGAATATGAACTATTTCTACCGTTTCGGGTAAAAAATTGGCTCTTTTTGCTACTTGAAAAACTTGAGCAAAATGGTTAGATTGTCCCGAATCTGTGACATAAATAATGCGGGTTGCCCCATCTTTTTGAATGCGATATCTGAGGGCCGCTAAATCTGTGGTTGCATAGTTATAACCCCCATCAGATTTCTGCACAATTAAGGGTAAACGATCACCAGATTTATTCGTAAATCCTTCTAAGAAAACACATTGCGCTCCTTGATCTTTTTCTAAGATTCCTTGCTGCTCTAAATCCTTAACAACATCTTCTAAAAAGGGATTATAAAAAGATTCTCCTCTCTCAGTTAATTTAATATCTAAACGATTATAAATTACTTGAAATTCTCGACGAGATTGTTCACAAAGTAATTGCCATGTTTGACGAGTTTCGGGATCACCTGATTGTAATTTTACTACCGCTTCCCTGGCAGTTTCTTGAAAGTCTGGATCTTCATCAAACCGCTTTTTTGCCTGTTTGTAAAAGTTAACTAAATCGCCAATATCTAAAGCGTCTGCTTCAGTTAAAGCATCGGGATAAACCTCTTTTAAATAGGTAATTAACATCCCAAATTGTGTCCCCCAATCTCCCACATGATTGAGTCTTAAGACATCATAACCAGAAAATTCTAAGGTGCGGGCAATACAATCACCAATAATGGTAGAACGAAGATGGCCGACGTGCATTTCCTTGGCAATATTGGGACTAGAAAAATCTACAATTACCTTGGGAGAGTTAGGGTTCTTTTCAATCCCTAAACGCTGATTGTTTTGTAAGGTTTTTAGTTGAGTTTCTAAGTAAGTTGGTTTGATTTTAAGATTAATAAAACCAGGGCCGCCAATCGTTGGGGTTTCACAGATATTTTCTAAAGATAAATTATCAATAATTATTTGAGCAATTTCTCTGGGTGGTTTGCCTAAAGTTTTGGCTAAAGAAAGGGCAATATTAATTTGATAATCTCCATGTCTGAGATCTCGGGCCGGGCCAACTTGAGGATCAATATCTTTTAAGTCAGAGCCAAACCCTTTGACTAAAGCTTGACTAACAGCATGGTTCAGTTGTTCATTAATAGAAATCATAGGAAATTAGAATAGTTATCAAAAATTAACTAATGTTTGTAGCTTATTCAGTTTATCATAATTAATGGAGTAGTTATTCTAAAATTATCAAAAAAAATTAGCTTGTTTGCTTTTTGGGTTCAATTGATGTTAAACATCATCAAAAAATTATCAAAAAATCAAGGAAAATAAATAAACTAAAATGAAGCAGTTGCTCATTACATTATTCAAGAAATTGGAATATTTACCCAAGTTATTGGTTTTTAGTTTGGGATTTTTACTGGTTGTTATTATTGGAACTATTGACTATCTTATTAGACTTGATATATCTTTATCAATTGTCTATTTTATTCCCATTATTTTAGTTACTTGGTTTGTGGGTAGAAGTTCTGGTATTTTGATTTCTCTACTGTCTTCTTTTAGCTGGTTTTTAGCAGATTTGGTTAGTAATAAATATCCCTATAGTTGGTTGATTGCTTGGAATACAGGGGTAAGACTGGTTATTTTTCTGCTCATTACTTATCTGCTTTCAGAACTTAAAGCGGCCTATGAAAGAGAAAAAAAATTAGCGAGAACTGATGGACTAACAGGGGCAATTAATCAGCGATTTTTCCGTCAACTATTACAGGCAGAAATTGAGCGTTCTCATCGTTACAAACATCCCTTAAGTTTAGCTTATTTTGATGTTGATAACTTTAAAAAAGTCAATGATGATTTAGGTCATAGTCAAGGAGATTATCTTTTACAATTAATCACTAAAACTGTCCATAAAAATATTCGACAGACAGATATTTTAGCACGACTAGGAGGAGATGAATTTGCTTTAATCTTATTAGAAACAGACTATGAAGCAGCAACAATAATTTTAAATCGCATTCAAAAAGAACTTTTCGTCATTATTGAATTAGAAAAATTACCCATTAGTCTTAGTATTGGAGCCATGACATATTACAGCTTTCCTGAATCAGTTGATCAGGCAATAGAACAGGTTGATAAGCTAATGTATGATGTCAAAAATAATGGGAAAAATGGACTAAAACATCATATATTTAATTAGTTACATATCTCTAGATAACTGTCATCCATTGATTGATATCTGATTCTATTTGTTCAATACTCTGATGTCCAAACCAACCTGATAGAATATTTAGCTGCTTATCAAAGAGAATCAAAGTAGGGGTTCCAGGTAACTGATTCATTGTAAATGTATAATGAATCATGGGTAATTTTATGAGGTAATTCTTCACCTGATTCTTGGATAGTTGCTTTTCCTCTTGATTTCCTCGAATAAAAGATGTAAGGTTCGCATTAGTTAATGTAGTTAAGGTTTTGTAATGACTCAAATCTGCTTAAGGTTATTATCAATTCTAAGTCTAAATTAGAAGCAACTTGAGCTAATTTATCGAGATCTTGAATATTTGATAAATGTGGTAAATTACCCAAAACGGGAATTTGTGTTAAAGATTCAATTAAATTAATCGGAGCCAGATCCGCTATTTCTTGGTCAGAAATAGGATAAGAACAACTCAAAATAATCCCTTTTAAATTAACCTTTTTTTGACGAGCTAACGCCACATTAGCTACAGTTTGCGCGATCGCCCCTAACTTAACTGGAACCACCAAAACCGTGGGTAAACGCCATTCTCCGGCAAGATCAGCCACCGTTAACTCCCAAGTTACCGGAGATCCTAAACCCCCCATTCCTTCCACTAATACAAAATCTTTGGTCTGTTGCAAGGAAATCAAAGCCCGCCAAACCTCGTCTAAAGGGATGGGACGTTCTTCTCTTTCTGCGGCGATGGGAGGAGCAACCGGAGTCTGAAAACAGAGGGGCGTAATAATATCAATAGCAGAATCCCCAAATAATTGTTGATAATGCTCTTTATCGCCAATTCCTGTCTGTATCAGCTTCATGACTCCCAGAGACTTGTGACTATAATAAGTTTGCCAATAAGCGGCTAGAGCAGTGGTTAAAACCGTTTTACCTACCTCTGTATCCGTTCCTGCAATTAATAGTGTCTTCATCTCGATTTAACCACCTTAACGATAATTTAATTATATTTTTAGCTGTCAATTTTTGGGCAATTTAAGGGAATTCTAAAACTAACCTCCTTCCCTTCTCCCATTATGGGTAAAAATCTCGAAAAGATAACAATATCAGCAGAAATCCTAAATCTCTGTATAATTTTGTTGATTTAAACCTGATTTCGATATGATCGGGAAAGGAAGAAAATCTGATCAGACAATCAAAAAACCTGAGATGATAGAGTTTGCCGTGAGTTGAGGGTCAAGAGTCTGCTGTGAGCCATACTCCCATATTAACGCTACAACCGACAATGCCATCATTGTCAGATAATAACCGCCTAAGTGTTTTTTCTGGATCAGCGAACATTCCTTTGGCCCAAGAAGTCGCCCGTTATTTAGGGATGGATATTGGGCCGATGGTCAGAAAAAGATTCGCTGATGGTGAATTATACGTTCAAATTCAAGAATCAATCCGAGGCTGTGATGTTTATTTAATACAACCCTGTTGTAATCCGGTCAATGACCATTTTATGGAATTATTGATTATGATTGATGCTTGTCGTCGAGCGTCAGCACGGCAAATTACCGCAGTTATTCCCTATTATGGTTATGCCAGGGCAGACCGTAAAACGGCTGGCCGTGAGTCCATTACGGCCAAATTGGTGGCGAATTTAATAACTGAGGCCGGGGCCCAGCGAGTTTTGGCCATGGATTTACATTCTGCCCAAATACAAGGCTATTTTGATATTCCTTTTGATCATGTTTACGGTTCCCCCGTTTTATTAGATTATTTTGCCACTAAAGATCTCTCTGATTTGGTGATTGTTTCTCCTGATGTGGGAGGGGTGGCCCGGGCCCGGGCCTTTGCTAAAAAGTTAAATGATGCCCCTTTAGCAATTATTGATAAACGTCGTCAGTCCCATAATGTTGCCGAAGTGATGAATGTCATTGGGGATGTTAAGGGCAAAACGGCGGTTTTAGTTGATGATATGATCGACACGGCCGGCACTATTACAGAAGGGGCGAAATTATTGCGGGAAGAAGGGGCGCGTCAGGTTTATGCTTGTGCGACTCATGCGGTATTTTCTGGCCCGGCCATTTCTCGGTTGTCTAGCGGTGTGTTAGAAGAGGTGATCGTTACTAATACTATTCCCGTACCAGAGGCCCACCGTTTTAAACAGTTAACGGTGCTTTCTGTGGCGAATTTATTGGGTGAAGCTATTTGGCGCATTCATGAAGATACTTCTGTTAGTAGTATGTTTCGCTAATAGAAAACCCTAATTATTTTTTTGAAAATCCTATCTGTTTTAAGGTAGGTTTTTTTTGTTTGATTGGAATAGGTTAATTGTGTACTTTTTCCCTAACTGGTTTTATTAAGGATAAGGAAGTAGATTAAGGGATTCAATAAAACAATAATCTCGCTGATTTTTACTTAACAAACCAATATTATAACCCATCGCAGTCGCAGCAATTAAAGCATCTGGAATCAGTAAACCATGACTTAGATAATACTTTTTAATTAAGTCAATTCCTAGTCCAGAAATTTCTTGATTAAGGGTTAATACATGAAATTGAATTAAAAAACTACTCAACACTTGTAACTCTGACTTATTACGACAACCCACAATTAACTCCATTACCGTAATGACAGAAACCGATAAAACTGCATTTTTCGCCTCATTAGATAAACGAGTTTGAGCGGTTATATCATCATTAGCAATATCAATTAAAATATCCGTATCCACTAAAAGATAAATCATCTAACCTTGCCATTGTTTTCGTCTTAATTGACGCACCCAATCAGAACTATTTTGCATTTCTGCTCTGTCCTTCCACATTCCGACAAAAGGCTGATTTTCTAGAGAAAAAGTTGAATAAACTGCTTTAAATTCTGGGTTTTCTACTTCTTTAAGAAGAATCATCGCAATTCTTTCCTGTTCCGATTCAGGTAATTGTTCAAGTTTAGCTATAATTTTATTGAGTGATTCAATCATTTGAGTTTCTCCTTTAGCTAAGTTAATAATATAATATCATTCTTTAGTGATGATTTACACTCATAATTGGGGAACTCTAAGAGAGAAATATCACTAACTGGATAATCTCTATGAGTCAAAGTCTTCCCCAATGTGAGCATTTATCTACTCATGTCAATCTTTTACTAGAACTCTTGTATCAAGAACATTCTTTGCGTTCTCAACAAGATGTAAGTACGATCGAAGCATCTCTAAAAAAAGCGGTTTCTCCTCAGTTTGAAATTGTCTTTGCCGGGGCATTTAGTGCGGGAAAATCTATGTTAATTAATGCCCTATTAGAAAGGGAATTATTGTATAGTGCAGAAGGTCACGCAACAGGAACAGAATGTCATATTTATTATGCCGAACCCGAACAAGAAAGGGTAGTTTTAACTTTTCTCAGTGAAGTAGAAATTCGAGAGCAAATACAGGCCCTTTGTCAACGCTTAAATCTACAAAATTCTACCAATATTAATCAAGCTGAAGTGAAGGACTTCTTAAATGAATGCTGTCAACAAATTATTGAACAAGAAGGGGGAGAAAATAAATCTGAACGGGCAAAACAAGCCAAAGCATTAATGCTTTTGTTAGAAGGGTTTACCCAAAATCGGGATCGCATTCATACTATTAATGCTGCTACTTATTCCATGGAACAATTTAATTTTTCTAACTTGACAGAAGCAGCAAGTTATGCTCGTCGAGGCAGCAATAGTTCGGTACTAAAAAGGTTAGATTATTATTGTCATCATCCCCTCTTAAAAGATGGCAATGTTTTAGTTGATATGCCTGGAATTGATGCCCCTGTAAAGAAAGATGCTGACCTAACTTATCGTAAAATTGAGCATCCCGATACTTCGGCGGTTGTTTGTGTTTTAAAACCGGCTTCGGCGGGGGATATGACAACAGAAGAAACGGAACTTTTAGAGAAAATGCGAGCTAATTTAGGCATCCGCGATCGCGTGTTTTATGTGTTTAACCGCATTGATGAAACTTGGTATGCTGCTCAACTGCGTCAACGTCTTGATAGCCTCATTCAAAGTCAATTTCGAGACACTTCAAGGGTACATAAAACCAGTGGGTTATTAGGGTTTTATGGTAGTCAAATTAAACATACCAATAGTAGTAACCGTTTCGGACTTGATACCTTATTTGCTGAGAGTGTTAAAAGCATGGGAGGAGAAGAAGAAACCCCCCAATTTGTCAGTGAATTCAACAATTATTGTGCCAATTCTGGTAAGTTAACCCGCACAGAATTTAAAGTATCTGTTCATGGATATGAAACCCCTAACGAAAATTATATCCGCATTCTCAGCGAATGGGGAATACCTCTGATTAATCAGTTAATTACTGATAGTGGAATTGAAGATTTTCGCAGTTCCATTACTCGCTATTTAACAGAAGAAAAAAGACCTCAATTATTTGCTACTTTAGCAGATGATTTACAACCCTTGTGCATTACTTTACGGAAATACTATCTTGATCATTATCGAGACTTAGAAAGTCAACCCCGTGAAATTGATGCCATGAAAGCACAGGAGTTAACTCGGTTAAATCATGAGTTACAAGAAGTGGGACTACAATTTAAAAAATATATTGCCAATGAAGTCAATGAAATCATTGTCAATGGTGACAATTTATTTGAAGAAGACTTCCAAAAACTAAAGGCAAGAATGGTCAGTCGTCTTGATGAATTAGTTAATACTTTTTCAGTTCAAAATGCCCATCGCAACGCTGCTTTAAGTCATCCACGCAATGCCACTGTGCCTTTAATTGCCATTTTAGTTGAGGCCTTATATTACCTCGCTAATGAGTTAGAGAATGTTTTAGTTGAGGGTGTTAAAACTTTAACTAATGCCTTTTGTCAACGTTTATTAGATCGGGTCAAACAAACCGAATATTACCGTAAATTATACCGTTTATTGGGCAATGATGGGGGAATAGAAAACCAATTAAAACAGGTAGAAATTAGCTTAATTCATGCTTTAGTAAGTGAGGCTAAAGTTGAATGCGATCGCTATGTACGAGAAAGTCCAAGGTTTTATGACGAAAATACATTTTCTATCTATCAATTTCGTCAAACTTTACAGCAGGTTTCCCAAGGTTATGACTGTAGCTGTATGGTGGAAGCTGAACCAGCAATTCGTCAATTATTGAAGTTAGATTTTGAGCCAAAAGTATCAGCAACCATCCGTAAATATTTCCGTCAAACCATCAATGAAACTCTGAAAAGTCAATTATTACCTATGGCAGATCAACAAGCAGATATAATCTTGCAGCAGTATGATCAAGCAAGGGAATATTTAGGGCAAACTTTGGAACAGGAAGCACAAGAAAAGATTGATAAAAATCTTCGCTTACAAGGAGAAATTAAGGAGAAAATTGAGGCATATAATGAGGCAGTTTTAGGCATTAACCATTGTCTCAAAGCAATGCAGGTTTATGAGCGTCAGTTACCCTTAATTGGTGAGGAAAATTTACAGTTAAAAGACTATGTTGTTAAGGCTGTAACTGTTGATAATTCGGTTAGTAATGGTAATGGGGATAGTGAAAATAGTGAGGTGTTGAATATTATTTAGGTTGTCGTTTTTAAGGTGGGCAATGCCCACCCTACTAAACCCGTACAAAGTTTCAAATACACAAAGTTTTTTAGGAGTTTATCATGAGTAATAATCGAGTTTTTGAGCATAATGAGTATTTAGAGAATGATGATGATGTGATTGCTTTTGGTGCTGATTCGATGCGTAAAACTTCTAAAATAAAGGATATAATTCGTGTCTTTTTAGAAGGTGAATTACCCAATAAATTAGTTGAATATTTAGAGAAGTCAGGAATACAGTGCGCTAAAATTTATGATTATAAAAATCGATCTACTAGCAATTATAAGTGGCTAACAAATGGCAAAGACTGTGAGATTTTAAAAGTAGGTTCTAACGGATGGAAAAAAGGTAAAATAAGACTTAAAATAACCTTAGAATTCATCCCTGATAAACCTGAAATTAATGAAATGGAGTCACCCTTAGATGATATTCGTCAATCGATGAATCAATCTTAGAATATTGTATCCATAAAGGTAGGGTGGGTATTGCCCACCTTACTACATCATTTTTTATAAAAAACCAATGACTAAAACCCCCAGAATACCGTTCCCAAAATCAGTTAGAGATTATATCTTTCAACGAGATAACTATCAATGTAAAAGTTGTGGCAAAAAACAACAAGAAACTATTTTAAACATTGATCATATTATTCCCTTAGCAAAAGGAGGTAGTAATGATATGAGTAACTTACAAACCCTTTGTCAACCCTGTAATCAACAAAAAAAACATCATTTTGATCCTCGTTTTCGTCGTCATTTTACTTAAGTTTAATGTTAACAATATACCCATAAAACCGTAGGGTTCAACGGCCGTTGACCCCTACCAAAGATTAATTAATGATGTTAAACATCAATCACAACTCGTCCTTTAGGATGAGCAATACAAGCCAAAATATAGCCCTCATTTTGCTCATCAGAACTTAAACCATCAGGATCACTATCATAGTGTATTTCTCCCTCTAATTTCTTCACTTTACAACTACCACATCCCCCACTCCGACAACTACAGTCAACCTCAATCATTTCCTGTTCAGCTAAGTCTAATAAAGACATTGTTTCATCACACATAACTTCTTTTTGTGACTGAGAAAATACCACAGGATAAGACTTAGTTGCAACAGGAGAGTAAACAGGTTTAGGTGCAGGAGCATGACCATTTTTTGTAATAGAATGAGTTGGTATTACAACCGCAGAATGACCATTTTTAGACTCAGAAGATACAGGAGTTTGTTTCTTAGCACCCCCAAAACTTTCTTGATAGTAATTGTTCATAGGAAACCCTAAACTCTCAGCCAAATTTTTGACCCCTTTCATAAACCCATCAGGGCCACAAACATAGATAAATCGTTCTTTAAAATCAGGACAAATAGCAGGTAATAAAACCTCATTTAAACGGCCTGTAAACCCCCACCAAGGTTCCCCAATAGCAGCGCGAGTTATGGTTAATGCGAGATGAAAATTAACATGATTTGCTGTCATTGCTTCTAATTCTTTGCGGTAAATAATATCATGAGGAGTTCTCGCACTATGTAAGAAAACAATGTCTCGATTTGCAACAGTATCTAAAGCCCAACGAGACATAGACATCATCGGAGTAATACCACTTCCTGCGGAAATAAATAACAGTTTAACCGCGTTATTATCGACACAGGTAAACTTACCAGACGGCCCGGTTAATTTGATTTCATTTCCTACCTTAATATGGTCATGTAACCAATTGGAAACAAGTCCAGGAGGTGCATTAGGAACGTCAGGTGGAGGGGGAACTCTTTTGACTGTAATTTCTAAAGTATGGGGCCGTGAAGGAGTGGAAGAAATTGAGTAGGAACGTTTAACTATTTGTCCATTAATATTAAGGTTTAAGGTGACAAATTGCCCCGGTTTATAATTAAATAATGTGGGAGAATCTGCCATAAATCGGAAGGTTTTAACATCCTCAGTGTCTTCAATAATATTAATACAACGGACGGTTAATTCTCCCTTTGTCCACCATTTCATTCCTTCTAAAATAGGGGTTTGCTCAAGGGAAGAATTAGCAGGAGTTAAAGACTGTTTAGAAATAGCAATATCAGGGGTTTTTATTGTTGGTAAAGGAGGAGATAAAGTGACAGATGGTTGGGAGGATACAGGAATTTTAGATGCTGCAATAGGAGATGAATTATTTTGAGTAACTGCTGTCTTTTGAGATGTTGAGTTATCAGCAGATTTTACTGAAGTTTCAGCCGTTTTTTCCTGAGTACGACTGTTTCTTCTAGTTAAGGATTTAATATTTTGTAAAGTTCGCTTATTGGCAGGTTTATTGTCTTGATTTTTTTTGTCTTTCCTTTTACTAAATTGGGATTTCTTTTTAACAGGAAGTCCATCAACAATTAAAACAAATTCACCAATGCGAATAATATCATCAGTTTCTAAAGGATAAGACTGCTCAGTTTTAACTATTTCATCATTAAATTGGGTGTTGCTTTCTCCTGTAATATCTTGGAAGAAATATTGTCCCCTTTCTGTAAATAACTTGCCATGAACTTCTTTAATTTTTATACTGGGAAGTACAAGACCACAAGTAGGAGAAGTGCCAATTAAACAACCATCATCTTTAAGACGATGATCACTTAATTCTAGTTCCTGATGTTCTAGGGGATGTTGTGAATTAAACAGCTTAATTTTTAGCATAGCGTTAACTTTGAAAAAAAATAATGTAACGTCTTGGAGCTTTTACCTTTAGAATGCCCAAAAAAATGCTAAAATTAACATAGCTGGAATCTTTTTTAAAAGACTGTCATGAAAGCTGTAATTTTTCATCAATATGGCTCCCCCGATGTTTTACAATATACAGAGGTAGCTAAACCTTCCCCCACTCCCGAACAATTACTGATCAAAGTTTTTGCCAGTAGTATTAACCCCATTGACTGGAAAATTCGGCGCGGAATGTTGCGTGTTGTCACGGGAAATAAGTTTCCTTTTTTCTTGGGTTCGGACTTTTCTGGGGAAGTGCTAGAAGTGGGTAAAAACCTTACTAACTTTAACACTGGAGATCAAGTTTATGGGTTCGTTAAGCCAAATTTTGGTGGTGCTTACAGCGAATATTTAGTAACAACTCCTCAGTTCATTTCTCCTAAACCGAATAACCTCAATTACTTGCAAGCTGCGGCGGTTCCTTTGGCAGCTTCTACGGCATTACAAGCCTTACGAGATCAGGCAAACATCAAAAATGGTCAAAAAGTCTTAATTAACGGTGCATCAGGTGGTGTAGGTACGTTTGCGGTACAAATTGCTAAGGCATACCAGACAGAAGTAACGGCTGTTTGTAGTAGCAAAAATATTCCTCTAGTACAACAATTAGGGGCCGATCATGTAATTGATTATACTCAAGAAGATTTTACAAAAAATGGGCAGCAATACGATATTATTTTTGATGCAGTTAGTAACCGTTCTTTTTCTGCTTGCAAAAATAGTTTAACATCTCAAGGTATTTATATTACCTTACTGCCCAGTTCGCAATTAATTATTGATAATGTTCTTGCCTTTTTTTCCAGTAAACAAGTAAAATTTTTATTAGCAGAAACTAAACCTCAAGATCTAGCTGAATTAACACGCTTAATTGAACAAGGACAAATTACCCCAATTATTGATCGCACCTATAATTTATCAGAAATTATTGCGGCCCATACTTACAGTGAAGAAGGTCATGCAGTCGGTAAAATTGTAATTGAGGTTTGAAAATTATCAATAATAAATATTTTGTAGGGTAAATTCATGAATTAACCCTAGGCACTGTCATATTACTAAATAGTTGTATAATGAAAGCATATAAGAAAATCACGATAAAGCCATGCTCTTTCGTCAATTGTTTGATGGGGAATCATCGACCTATACCTATTTAATCGCCGATCGCACTCTCAAAGAAGCGTTACTGGTTGATCCGGTTTTAGAACAAGTTCCCCGCGATCGCCAGCTTTTGCAGGAATTAGGACTCACCCTAAAATACTGTTTAGAAACCCATATTCATGCGGATCACATTACGGGAACGGGAAAACTGCGAGAATTAACGGGATGTTTAGGAATAGTGCCTGAAAATGCCAAAATTGCCTGTGCAGACCGTTTTTTAAGAGATGGGGAAACCTTAAAATTAGGAAATATCGTCATTGAAGCGATCGCAACTCCTGGCCACACCGACAGTCATCTGGCCTATTTAGTCAACCAAACTGCTGTGTTAACGGGGGATGCGTTATTTATTCGGGGATGTGGACGGACAGACTTTCAAAGTGGAGATGCGGGAACCCTCTACGACTCGGTGACGCAGGGACTTTTTACCTTACCAGAGGAAACCTTTGTCTATCCTGGCCATGACTATCGGGGACAAACGGTTTCAACTATTGGGGAAGAAAAACAATGGAATCCTCGTTTTTTGGGACGCGATCGCTCACAATTTATCACCTTCATGAATAATCTTAACTTACCAAATCCTAAAAAGATGATGGAAGCTGTTCCTGCAAATCAAAGTTGTGGCAAAATTGCAATGTAATTTGTCGATATTATGCAAAGGTTTAACAGTATTAAAGCAGGGCTATTTCATTCTTTCACATTCCCTCAGTCTAAAGCCTGGGGTTATACAAACGAAGCCCGCCTTCGCGGGCTTGGCGATGATAGCTGAACCCTTTAGGGTATCAGCGTCAGGGAGAATCAAATAGTCCTGGTGTTATGCCAAAAAATACAAATTGTTTGAATAAGGAGGAATCATGAAAAAACTTTTAATATTAATTTTGAGTATTGGGTTAACTTTATTATTAACAAATCCTGCTTATGCGTTAATTCGGGAAACCAAAACATCAGCGAATACTATACTTTATCAATCTCGACAAACCTTGCGAGATAAATCAGATCATTCTTGGCAAATCGTTTTTTTTAAACAAATTAAAGATGATAAACCGCCTCAAATCAATCTCAGATTAGTGGGATTTCCTGATGTTTTTGAATTTGCTCATCCTCAATCCTTAATTATTAAAATAAAGGATGATTTGATTGTAAAAGCCCCTGATATTTTTGCCAATGAAAAAGAAGCCTTTGCCCCCAATGTCGGACAATATGACTTTACTCAGATTCTGAATCAATTAGAAAGTAACAATTTTTGGGTTTTAGAATTACCCTTAAAAAACAACGATACTACTCTCAAAATTCCTTATTTTATCCTAGAAGAATGGACAAAAATTATCATGAAACCAGATCTAATATCTGAAACTTTAACAAGTAACACAGACTTCTAGGCTGTCACAAGCAAGATGCTTGTATTACAGAATTCATAGAAATAAAAATCAGGAGATTATTATGAGTCAAACAGTTAACAAAAACCAAGCAATTAATACCATTGATCCCGCAACTCTTAAACAATTAATTGATAGTAATACAATCACCTTAATTGATGTTAGAGAACCGGTAGAATATGCTAGAGAAAGAATTGTTGGAGCAAAATTATTTCCTTTATCGCAATTTAATCCCAATAAATTACAACAGGAAACAACAAATAAACCATTAATTCTCTATTGCCAAAGCAGTAACCGTTCCTATCAAGCAGCCCAAAAACTCCTAGCATCAGGTTACACCGAAATCAGCCATTTACAAGGAGGACTCAATGCTTGGAAACAACAAGGATATCCCACACAAATCAATAAAAATGCCCCGATTCCTATTATGCGACAAGTACAAATAGTCGCTGGTTCTTTAGTCTTTACAGGAACAATATTAGGCGCGTTTATTTCCCCTTGGTTTTTAATTTTAAGTGGCTTTGTTGGGGCAGGATTAATGTTTGCAGGAATCTCAGGAACCTGTATGATGGCTAACCTCTTAATAAAACTGCCTTATAACCAAATTAATAACCAATAAACCATCATGTGGATACAAATTATCGGTCATTTATTAGCAGGTTGTATTGGATTAAGTTTAGGATTATTAGGAGGCGGTGGTTCGGTTTTGGCCCTTCCTATTTTAGTCTACGTCATGGGCATTTCTCCCAAACCTGCGATCGCCATGACCTTAGTTATTGTGGGAACCGTTAGTTTAATTGGAACCATACCCCATTGGCGAAAAGGCAACATTAACCTGAAAAAAGCTTTAATATTTGGCCCATCAACCATGGCAGGGGCGTTTTGTGGGGCAAAATTAGCTCATTTGCCCTTTATCACAGAAACCCTGCAACTTTCGTTATTTGGGGTGATGATGTTAGTCGCCGCTATTTTCATGATTCGTAAAGGTTCCCTGTCATCTCCAGAAAAAAAAGAGGATACTGAGTTGTATCCTCCTCCCATCTGTCAATATTGTTGGCTGTGGCTGATCACTGAAGGGCTAGCCATCGGCATTTTAACGGGGTTAGTAGGGGTTGGTGGCGGTTTCGCCATTGTTCCCGCCTTAGTTTTGTTGGGCAATACCCCCATGAAAGAAGCTATTGGTACATCTTTATTAATTATTACTCTCAATTCCCTCGCAGGGTTTCTGGGTTATGTAGGAACCGTTCCCTTAAATTGGGGTTTAATGGCATCTTTTACCGTTGTTGCTGCCTTCGGCACCTTTTTGGGGGCTTATTTATCCCAATACATTGAGGGTAAGCAGTTACAAAAAGGCTTTGGTTATTTTTTGATCGCCGTCGCCACCTTTATCCTGGTTCAACAACCTTAGAAGAAGCTGAGACGATAGCCATTCCCCCGATAGTTGTTATTGGCAACGGAAAAACTCGATTGTAAGGTAACGGTTAAATCTTGGTTCGGATCGATCGAAATCACTTCACTTTGTCCTCCCCCGATGATTCCAGCTTCGGGTAAACCCCATCCGGCCAAGGTTCCCACAGCGGCCCCTGCTAACACTTCTAAGGCATCAATACTGCGATCGCCTGTGACTCCGGCAATAATAGCAGCGGCCCCGGCCCCTGCTACCGTTCCCCCTAAAATTTCTCCAATACTGGCCCCTTCGTTAATGGTTTCTGTTGTGGTCACTACCGCAGAGTTAGAATAAAAAGGATAGGTTTGACCATTGATGATGATTTCACGGGAAACAAATTGAGATCCACCTCTGGCGGGGCGAATTTCTCCCACCACGTCGCTACCTGCGGGAATTAAGACATTTCTGTTACCATCTCGAACAGTGGCGGCGGTTTTTAAGGTAAGTGGGACAATTTCTGTTTCACTGACTAAAATCTTTTCTCCATCATCAAACATCATAGGAATTCGTGTTCCTGCGGGAATGGCGACGGTTCCGCTGCTAGGTGTGGAATTTCTGCTAGGTTGAGGTAATAATTGCGCTGTTGCGGGTTGTAAAGGATAAAAAGGGACAATAGCTGTAATTCCCATTAAGAGGGCGATCGCTGTATAAGTGCCTGATTTACCATAGTTTAAGTTAAACATAATTAAGCCTCCCTTTGCCTCACACCGATTGATTGGGTGTTGATTTATCATTAACCTCAGCTTAGGCGATCAACTCCTGGGATGTCAGTCCCATTTTTTGGGAAAATTTGGCTTTAATTTTGATTCTTAAGTGGAAAAAAAGGGAAGTATTGATAATTGATAATTGTAGGGACATAACACTGTTCTGTCCTAGTACAATTTAATAACTACTTGGGGAATCAGTAATTGATAGTCATCTTCTTCCCTTAAATTTCCAATCCCTAAAAATTCTCCTGTTTCATCATTAACTCGTATAATTGAAGATAATAATTCAAGATTAATAGGGATCTTTTGACCTTGACACCAGCGTTTACCTTCTTCTAAAGATAGAGTAATTATGGGTAAATGTTTTAGAACTAATTCCGGTTTAATTAAGGAAAAAGTTTCTTGTTCAATTTGTATTTTAAGTTCTTCTAATGTAATTGTTTCTGATAGTATCATCCCACAACTTTCGGTGCGTTTTAACCCGGCCAAGGTTCCCCCAATATTTAATTTTGTGCCAAGATCTCTGGCGATCGCCCGAATATAAGTCCCTGGGCCGCAATATATATCTAAGTCTAATTCGGGAAATTCCCCAGGATACCACCCTAATATATCAATTTTGGTGACTTCAACCGTTCTTACGGGAACTTCTACGATTTCCCCTTTCCTAGCTAACTCATACAAGCGTTTTCCGTCTTTTTGAATAGCACTATAAGCCGGGGGAATTTGTTGAATACTGCCAATAAACTGCTTTAATAGGGGTTGAATGTCTTCTAAGCTTAAATTAGGGGTCGGTTGCGTCTTAATTACCTCTCCTTCGAGATCATCCGTTGTAGTTTGCATTCCTAGACGAATTTTGGCATGATAAGACTTATTTTCCGGCAAAAATTGCAATAAACGGGTTGCTCTTCCCACGGCAATGGGTAAAACTCCCGTTGCTAAAGGATCAAGGGTTCCACCGTGGCCCACTTTCTTTAATTTTAACAGTCGTCTCACTCTAGCGACGCAATCATGAGACGTTAACCCCGATGGTTTATTTAAAGCCATGAATCCTAACATATATTTCAGTGTAGCATTTGTCACTAAATTAAGTCAAAAAAATGCTGACACTGATTAATAATTGTCCCAGGAATGCCATTATTATCGGTTCTGAGGTTGAATTGAGTGGTGAGAATAGTCATGAGTTTGTCCTCTTAAGTTATAATCAATAGATGAACAGAAAAACTTAGTGGCAAAATGCCTAAAAAAGTTAGAGAGTTAAAGCAAATGCTACGCAAAACTGGGTTTATTCAAAAACCAGGAAAAGGTAGTCATACAAACTGGGTACATTCTCTGTATTCTGGTAAGATAACAGTTTCTGGAAAAGACAGTGAAGATGCAAAGCTTTATCAAGAAAAAGAAGTAAAACAAGCAATTCAAGAAGTTAAGAGGAAGCGAGAAAATGGAACAAATTAAATATCGCATGGTCATTCAATGGTCTGATGAAGATGATTGTTTTTTGGTAGCATTACCTGATTTTCCAGGGCAATATTGGCGCACTCATGGAGATACTTATGAGGAAGCTGTTGCTAAGGGAAAAGAGGCTATAGAATCCCTAATTATTGCTTATGAAGCTGATAATGAAGCATTACCTGAACCTCTATTTTGTAGGATGGATTAGCGATAGCGTAACCCATCAAAACCTATCAGAATTAATCTCAATTATTGGGTTTCCTTACGTCAACCCAACCAACAAATAAAACAGGTGTTAGTTTTTCTATTTGCTGAATAACAGTTTCTAGGACAGAATTGCTCATAAATCGTGATAATTCTTTTAAGTTTAACCATTATAACAAAGGGACGCAAACCCTATCGCTTACGTCCCCAACCCTCAATTAAGGTTTATTGATTAAATAACTAAGGTTTTGCTATGATAAAACTTAAAGATTAGTGAAGTTTTATTAAGAACCTTGACAGCTAACCTGAAACCCTCTCACAGCAGCACTTTAGCCCATAAATGGCACGCCCTTGACATTATTTGGGAAGGCGGCGAAGATATCGTAAAGCAAGGCTTACCCCATTCTCAATTATCCCCTGCGTGGCAAATTTTATTATTGGGGGATGGTTCCCCAACTCGTCATTTACAATTGTTAACGACGGAAAAAACCGAGATTGATCTGATAGATATGTCTCCCATTGGTAGCGAAAATGATGGGGCCCCACCGCAGATTGACATTATACCTGAACCGAGGTTAAGACGACAGGTGTGGTTAAGGACAGCTTCTGGTCAAAGATTAGCTTATGCTGCTTCTTGGTGGGATGGAAACCATGTAGACGAGTATCTACAAAATCGTTCTTTACCCATTTGGGAGAGTCTGTCACGGTTACATACGGAATTATACCGCGATATCCAAGGGATTTATTCTGGTAATTCTTCGGTATTAGAAGACGCTTTTCATGAAAAAGGGCCTTTTTGGGGACGACATTATTTATTTTGGCACGATCGCAAACCTTTGACTTTGATTTATGAAGTTTTTTCCCCTTATTTACAGAAATATCTGGGAGAAATGAGTTTAAGTTAGTTTTTTAATATAAGCGCGATCGCAGCGTTTTGTCTCGACTTCTGTAATGGGTTCATAGCCTGATTTTTCATACAAGATCACGGCTTCTTCTAAAACACTTGCTGTCTCAATAATAATGGTTTTAAAGCCTTTTTGTTGAATGACAGTTTCTAATTGTTCTAATAAAAACCTTCCTAACCCTTTACCTCTCACATCAGGTAATAAATACATCTTGCGAATTTCTACAGCATGATCTTGTTTATGGATGGGATAATAAGCAGCAGTGCCAACAATTTTACCCTGGTTTTCAATTATCCAAAATTCTCCCCCAACCTGTAGATAAAATTGCTCAATTTCTATCACATCTTGGTCAGCTTCTTCGGGTTGCCAAGGTAAACCATATTCCTGTAATACGGTTTCAATTACTTTAGCAGCTAGAAGGCGATCGCTCGGTTGCCAATCTCTGATTAAATAGTTTTTATAGTACGTTTTCATCTGCACTTAAAATCGCTGTTCAAATTGAATACTTCCTCTATTATCATCAGAAAAATTACTCGATCCTCGTAAGGTTGTACTGTCATTAATACGATAACGAAGACCAAATTGTGCTGGGCGATCGCTGTTCATAATTTTCTGAATTGATAGGGATAAATCTTGAGTCACATTAACCCCTGCTTCTGCTGCAACCCCGATAGAAGAAGAATCAATGCGATCTTTTTCATTAATTAATGGGGTGGGAAAAATGCGAAATTCATTGAGTCCTAAAGCTTCTCCAATGGCCCCTTGAACTGGGCCTAATACAGCACTTCCCGCTAAATTTGCTAATCCTAAAGTTGTCTCTCCTGTCCCTAATGTATTCAGGAAATTTCCCCCTAATAAGGTAATAATTTGTTGCTGACTTCTTTTCGGTTGACTACTCAGTTGAATTCCATTGGTAATTTGACTAGCAAACCCTTGAACTTCTGCTTGAATTCTCACCGTTTGTAAACTATCCTTGTTCGCACTAAAGGGTTCCTCAACTTCTGAAGAAAGGGGGTCAATACTCACTGTATTACGATTGGTTTCTGTGGCCGCAGCAAAGAGTCTAATATCTAAGTAAGGATCGAGTCCTTTATGGGGATAAAATTGGGCGATATTATTGTCACCCCCGGCTAATCTTAACTGACTAGCAAATAGATTCACCAACCCATTTTCTAGCTTAATTTGACCTTCCGGTTTGGGTTGGTTTAAAGTGCCATTTAAGGTTAACCCTCCCGTCGCTAAAAAGGTTAAAATTGGGGGGCGAGTAATCAGAATTTTTTCTCCTAAAATTAATCTTAACCCCGTTAATTCTGTAGACCCTAATAACCCCCCACGTTGGTGCATTTCTGCCATTCCTTCCCCTAATAATACCTGACCATTAAATAACTGAACATCGCCGCCAATTTTAGGCTTTAAGGCACTTCCAGCAATGTTTAATGACCCTGTAACACCCCCCTGATAGAGTTGAGGAAGATTGAGGGCTAAATTATTAAATTGAACGGTTAAGGGTTGTTTTTGTGGGATTTCTGTCAGTAGAGGTAAAGAACCCATCATGGCGACTTGACCCCCGCTAAATTGCCCTGTTAAACCCTCAACCATAATCTGATCTAAATTAAAGAAGATTTTGCCCTGAACTTTGGTTAAAGGGGCTTGGGGCATCATTTGAGCGGCAATGGTGGCATTTTTAATCTGGGCTAAACCCTCTCCTTGCAGTTGGGTGGGAATGCCCCGTTTCGGGTCAACCCTTCCTGATAGGGTTAATTGTACGTCTCCCTCTCCCCCTAACCAAGAAATTTGTCCTTTGCTGAGAATATTGAGGAGGGTTAATGCTTCATTTCGGGCCTGGAATTTGAGAAATAGGCGATCGCTTTCGGGTTTAACTTTGGCCAAAGGAAACTGATAGGGAAAGTTTCCCTCCATGATCAAGGGTTCACTCTGACGCGCTAGGTTACTACTGGCCGTAAAATTAAACTGACCGCGACTATAGGTAAATTGTCCTTCTGTTGCACCTAAAGGGGTTTGGTTAATGGTTGGGTGGTTGATCGTCAGTTTTCCTGTTGCTTGGGGGTTGTCACGGGTTCCTTCTAACTTCATGCTTCCGTTGAGTTGTCCCCCAATATTGACGGTTTCTGGTAAGTCTACCCAAGTTGACACCGTTTCTAAGGGAATATTGATGACTTGAAGGGTTCCCTGTTGCATCTTATCCCCAATGCGGCCAGCAAAAGCGATCTGACTGTCTCCTAACTGCAAGTTTAGGGGTTCTAAGGTCAAAATTCCCTGTTTCCAGTTGCCTTTGGCCTGAAATTGACTTAACCCATAAGTCCCCCATTGCCAATTTTCTCCTTTTAGCTCAAAATTCCCGTCTAGTCCAGTTTTGGGAGCAAATTTAAGGGCCAACTCACCATTAAATTTGCCTTGTAAGTCTTTGAGGGGGGGAAGGGGTGACGTTTTTTGCTGTTGTTGCTGTTGCTGTTGCAACCATGCGTTAATATCTGCAAAATGGGTCAAGCGATCGCTGAGAGAAACGTTATCCGTCCCGACGGTTGAAAGGGGAGGAAGGGAGGAGGGGTCTTCAGGAGGTTTTGGATAGAGATCGGCAGCTTTGGCGTAGTTTGGCGGGTTTAAACCCCGTTTTAAGTCTGTTAATTCAAAAATTTGTAGGGTTTCTAGGATATCTTGTAAATTGCCTTGATTAATGCCTATATTAGCTACGAGATCAGGCCCTTGGGGGGTTGCAGTATATTTGCCATTGAGGTCATATTGACTGTTATTGCTGGAAAATTGACCATCTTTTAGGGCTAAACTTCCTTTAGCATAGTGAAAGTTCCCTGTAAATTCTTTTCCTTTGATATTTCCTATCATGGGGTTAAGAATGGCAACTTCTTGACCTGCGATCGCCCCTGTTTTAAGATTAACGGTAAATTGACCGGACAAGTCCCCTGCTATAGTTTGGGAAAGTAGGTTATTAGGGGTTTTATACCAAGTTTTGGCGAATTTTTGCACTAATTGTAAGGGAATATCTTTGGTTGCAATGATAAATTGTTCTTGTTGACGGGTTGCGGTTGCTTGTATTTTCCCCTGTTTGATGGCTAAGGTTAAGGGGTTTAATTTGGGATCTAGTTCTAGATGAAGTTGATCGGTTTTGCCATTTAGTGCTATTTTAATTCCTTTTTGGGGATTTCCTTGAATATCTCCCGTTAATACAGGTTCAAACTTGAGTTCTCCTATGTTTAGATTAACTAGGGCCATTTCTCCGTTAATGGTGGGAAGTTTGGGAGTTCCCGCAACTACTCCATCAAAATCGACTTTTCCACCATAATTTAACCCCGGAATGGGAGAGGATAGAGGTAAATTGATTAAATTAAAGTTTTTGGCGGCAATATCCAGGAAAAATCCCTCAATCATGGCTAATTGCTCAGATTTTCCTTCTAAACTGATGTCTATCCATCCTTTTCCCTGTAAACCAGATGCGCTGACGTTTTCTAAGGTTAACCGTTGTCCATTCCAACTGACTAAAGTTGTCAAGGGATGGTCAAACTTAGATAATCCTTGACTTAAGCTTAATTCCCCTTTAGCTTGTAAATACTCAGGGGAAATATTTGTTAATAATCCACTTACAGTTATTTCGCCATCTAAATTGCCTTTTAACTGAGAAGAAAAAGGCGTTAAGGCAATAGATTGAGGCAATAAAGTTGTCGTAAATTTTCCGTTAGTGATGGTTACAGCTTGAGCCGTTATCGTACCTTTGGCTAGGGCTAAATTGCCTTTTCCTTGAGCTTTTAGACTATTTAAGGGGGAATCAATGTTACCGGATAGTGTTAAATGACTATTTAATTTGCCGTTTAAATATTGGGGAATTTGCTCACTTAAATGATTAAAACTGACATTTTCTGTCATTAATTGGGTTGACCAATTTTTTTGATGTAATTGGATATTTTGGGCTTTAATTTTTCCCCCACCAACGGCTAACATTCCCTCTCCCTTTGCTTGAATTTCCTTTAAGTTAGAATTGAGATTGCCTATAAGATCAAAGGTACCATTAAAAATACCATTAATCGGAATTGTGGGGACAATTTTGTTAAGGTTGACTCCCTGTATGCCTAAATTTGTTTGCCAAACCCCCTGAGATAACTGTAAGTTTTGCGCGTTAATTTCCCCATTATCTAAGATTATTTTAGCTTGTCCTGTTGCCTTTAAACTTTCATTAATTGGTTGATTAGTTTGACCAGCAATTTGAAACTGTCCCGTTAATATTCCTTGTTTAAAAGGAACCTCTAATTGATTCAAATTAATAGTATCAGCGATAATATTACCTTGCCAATTTCCTCCCATATAGGTCAAATCATAAGCATTAATTGTTCCTCCTGCCAGTTTAAAATTAGCAGTTCCTTTTGCTTTAAATGTCTTTGGTTGTTTCAAGTTTCCCGACAAATTTATCTGTGTTGACACTTGGCCCAAGTTGCGGGCAACTGTCTCATTATAAAGATTAGCAACAGAAGCAGAGGGAATATTTTTCCCTTGTAGATCAACGATAAACTTGGGAGAAGAAGGATTTAAGTCGAGCTTTCCTGTTCCTATAATTTTCCCTCCTAGGGTGGGAATTGCTCGAAAATCTTTAACAATTAAATGAGACTTATTTAGTTGTAAGTTAGCATCAATTGACTGAAAATTGACCCGATCAATTTTAGTTATTTTATCATTAGAAAAAGCAATCAATAAATTAGGATTATTCAAATCCCCCTGAACCGTAAAAGAGGCTTTGAGATTCCCTGACAGGGGGATTTTGGGGGCTGGTTGTTTAATACTTTTAAAGATAGATTGAATGGTAGTAGGTTGAGTTTTAGCCGTTAAATTATAGCCCTTTTCAAGATCAATATTTCCCCGCACCACTCCCGTCACTTCCCCAAATCGAGTCACTACCTCATCAAACTTAATTTGTCTATCTTTAAAGCGTAATTGTCCTTGAGTTTGGAAAGGTTGAGGAAGGGTTGCGACTTTTCCAGTAACTTGATGAAGGGTTGCCACTCCTTGTAACCTTGGTAATTGATTTCCTCTTAGTTTAACCTCTAAATTAGTATCAAGTTTACCCTGTTTTAAATCTATCGGCAGGGGAATTAAACGACTAATTTCCGTTGCCGTAAGTTGATGACTTCTCAGCAATAAATTAACTTCTTGATTTTGAGTATCAGCAACCCCTGAAATCTTAAAATTGCCTCCCTTAACTAAATGGGAGTCTACCTCAAATTGAATCTGATCATCATTGTTATTATCTTTAATAAACTTTGTTTGACTCGATAAATCCTTTAATTGAACAGATGCTTGCGTTTGCCCCATGATCGACCGAGAAACCAAGGTAGCATCAGCATTTTTTATTTGTAAAGCTTTTAATTTAATGGGATTATTAGGCTTCAGAGAATCAAATTCTGTTAAGATCCAATTGCCTTGTTTTCCCTGTTCAAGATAAATATTAGGAGAGACAACAGTAACAGAAATCTCTAACTTTTTTTCGATAATAAATTTAATCGGATCATAACTGATCGCCAAAGCAGACATAGAAACTTTAGCAGGATCAGTCGGTGTGGTTAAAATATTAGTTTCCCCAAAACGGACTTGATTCAGAGAAAAAGATTGCAAATTACCCAATTTAACGGGACGATTGAGAAAATCGCTTAATTCCTGTTCAACCATTGGGGACAGATATCGCTGTATGAGTAACCCCCCCGCAACCATACCCCCACCCATTCCTATCACCAAGACAGTCGCACCCCACCCCATAAGAGAACGATAACGTCGTTTTGCTTGGGGTTGCTTTTTGAGAGGACAAGGTAAGTCAAAGTCCCGTTTTTTGTGGGAACGGTTTTTCATCATAATACTGTCTCACACCACCAAAGTCTCGGCTAATTACTCAGGGATTTTGTCTTTACATTATAGTTGTTAAGGAAAAATAAGGAGCTAAGGATACATTTTTTAAAATAACCCTAGCTAATATTTTGTATCAATTCCCACAATAATTGATAAAACGCTGAATTATTAATGATCATAATCACCCAAGCTCATTTTCTCAAAAATTCCAAAGTAAACCTAAAATTATGCTAAAAGATGCTTCAGCCGAAAACATTGTTTATAACATAGAGAGAATAGTTTGCGACAACATCATATCTCCTATCTATAAGAAAAAAGGATTGTTTTATGAGACTAAACTGGTACTTATCTCTAATTCTTGCCGGCATTCTTTGTCCGACGGCAACATTTGCTCAAACATTGCCCCAACCGGAAACCACACCATTAACGGCTGATTTTAAGGCTGAGATCGTTCCTCTAGATAGCACGTCTTTTGAGATCTCTAATTCCTCCCATAGTAATACAACGGAAATAATTCCTGAAGAAATCCCTCATACTGCTGAGGTACAACCGCCAGAAACCACCCCCGAAGTGGTTAATACCGATAAAAAACAGCCTGAACCGACCAAACCTGAGACGGTAACTCCCTCCTCAACGGAAACCACCCCTGAAGCGGTTAATACCGACAAAAAACAGCCCGATCATAAAAAACCGGCCCCTGTAACCCCCCCCTCAACAGAAACCGAAACAGAAGCTACTCAGACAACCACCCCAGAAACAGCAAATAGTTGTGAAAGTGCGCCTCCTTTAGCACAATATCCCTTGGCAACTCCCATAGAAGTCGCTCAAAAAGAGAGTCAGACCCCTCTCCCCACTCAAGGAGCCGCCGCCTTGGAAAAACCCCCCACAGCAGACCCTGAAAGCACTTCAGAAGAAACTAACGGCCCTTCTCCTGAAGACATTGCCCGTTATCAAACCCTGGCCAAAGGAGATCATTTTTATCGTTGCGGTGATACCTTATTAGCAGAAAGATTCTACCGTGATGCCAAAGAACCGTTTGGCAAAGAAGCAGAATTAAACCGAGAAATGCTTGCTCAAGCGGTTTATGAACCAGAATATTTGTTGCCAGGGGGTGGGGTTTATTGGCGACTCTATCAGGAAAGTTTAACGGATAATCAGGTTTACAAGAGCAAACGTTTAGCCCCCTTAAGACTGTTATCGGAAAAGTATCCTGAATTTATTCCAGGCCATCTTAAGTATGCTGAAGCCTTAGAACAAGATAAACGCCCTGAGGAAGCGCGGGAAATCTTAACGACTGCGGCCACCCTTTATCCCAATGAAGCCCCCTTAGTTGATGCTAAAATTACTGCTGATGAAGAAGCTAAGAACTGGTTAGCCGCTTCCTTAACTGCCCGTCAGTTTGCGATCTTTAATCAGGATCATTTTCGGGCAGCAGAGTTTAAAAAACGGGCTGATGATAATTTAGCTCGTTATCAAGGGGACTTACAATCCCAAATGACCTGGAATATGGTAGGAAATGCCGTTATGGGTGGTGTCGGTGCCGCTTTAATGGGCAATGTCTTCGCGCCCCTGTCTACCTTACAAACCAGTTATCTTTTGTTACAAGGGGAATCAGTTATTGGGCAAAGTTATGCGGACGGGATGAAAAATAAACTCAAATTGGTTGATGATCCCGAAGTTTTAGCCTATGTTAATGAAATTGGGCAGAAATTAGCTAAAGCAGCCGGACGAGAGGAATTCAACTATGAATTTTATGTAGTCATGGATGAAAATATCAATGCTTTTGCTTTGCCAGGGGGTAAAATTTTTGTCAATGCCGGGGCGATCGCCAAAACACAATCAGAGGCCGAGTTAGCGGGGTTATTGGCCCATGAATTAGCCCATGCTGTCCTTTCCCACGGCTTTCAACAGATGACCCAAAGTGCCTTAACCAGCAGTGTAGTGGACTATATCCCCTATGTGGGCGGTTTGGCAAGCAATCTCGCTGTTCTTGGCTATAGTCGAGGTATGGAAGAACAAGCTGACTTGTTTGGCACTCGTTTACTCGCTGCTACGGGTTACGCTGCTGACGGGGTACGGAATTTAATGGTAGTCATGAATGATGAACACAAAAACCGTCCCCCTGCTTGGCTATCTACTCACCCTGATACCAGCGATCGCGTGAAATATATTGAGGTGGAAATTGTCCGCAATAATTTCAACCGTTTTGCTTATGAAGGAGTAGAAAAACATCAACAAATGCGGCAACAAGTTGATGAAATATTAGCCGCTTATAAAGCCGAAAAAGAAGGCAAAAAACCAGAAGAAAAGAAGGATAAAAAGCAGAAACCCCCAGAGCAAACCGCCAATTAATTGTAGGGTGGGCAATGCCCACCTTACTTATTTATATTGCCTAGGGTGGGTTAGGTGGTGATCTGCTATGCAGCTAATTGGTTAATTAAATAATATACTTAGCAGTGACCACTTAATAACCCAGAAAATGCTAAATCATGTATGAAATTGCTGCCATTATTTGTACCCATAACCGCGATCGCTATTTAGGAGATGCCATTGATAGTTTATTAGCCCAAGAAGGCACAAATTATGAGATCCTGGTAGTGGATAATGGCTCCACAGACACCACAAAACAGGTGGTAGAGTCTCGTTTGTCCCATCCCCGTTTAAAGTACGTTTATGAGCCAATTTTGGGGCTATCAGTGGCACGCAATACAGGGGCCCAAGAAACCACCGCGCCCATTTTAGCCTATCTTGATGATGATGCGATCGCCTCTCCCCAATGGTTGCGGGTTTTGGTGGATGCTTATCAACACCAGGAAAAATTGGCGATCGCCGGGGGCAAAGTTACCTTAATTTGGCCAGAAGGAATATCTCCCCCTCAATGGATTTCTGAAGATTTAGCGGGAGGGTTAGGAGCCTACGATTTAGGTGATAAAATGGTTTCCATTACCAATCCTCAGTTAACCCCTAGAGGCTTAAATTACTCCCTAAGACGGTTATTTTTAGAAAAAATTGGGGGGTTTGATGTTAATTTAGGGAGAGTCGGCAAAAAACTCCTTTCCAATGAGGAACTATTCATGACAGAATTGGCCTTAACCCAAGGATGGGAAGTCGCCTATCTTCCTGATGCCTTAGTCGGACATAATGTGTCCCCTGAAAGACTCAAACCCGGCTGGTTTTTGCGACGTAGTTGGTGGCAAGGGGTAAGTGAATGTTATCGGGAGGAAATTGCGGGACGCACGGGAATTGTTCAATTGAGAAGGGGAGGAGAAAGGTTAATGAGGGGGTTGTATAAATCCTTGAAATATGTGACTAATCCGGCTCTCAGTTTTGATAATCTAGTCTATGCTTATGGGCAAATTGGCTATTTAAAGGAAGCGATACAATTATTATTAACCCCTAAAAACAATAAGAACACAAATCACTAAATTTATGGGACAAAAAACCGCTTTAATTTGTGGCATTTCTGGTCAAGATGGGGCTTATTTAGCTCAATTTCTTCTGGATCAAGGTTATATTGTTTTTGGGACATCACGGGATGCCCAGATCTCATCATTTCATAATTTAGTCCGTTTAGGGATTCGGGAGCAAATAAAGATTGAATCTATGTCTCTCAATGATTTTCGGAGTGTTTTGCAAGTCCTCAATAAAGTTGAGCCTGAAGAAGTTTATAATTTAGCCGGCCAAAGTTCTGTCGGATTGTCTTTTGAGTTACCGGTCGAAACCTTAGAAAGTATTGCGACAGGGACATTAAACCTGTTAGAAGCGATTCGATTTACTGGCGCACCAATTAAGTTTTATAATGCAGGGTCAAGTGAATGTTTTGGAGATATTGGGGTTTTTCCTGCCGATGAATTAACCCCTTTTCGTCCCCGTAGTCCCTATGCTGTGGCTAAATCTGCGGCTTTTTGGGAAGTGGCTAATTATCGAGAAGCTTATGGAATTTTTGCCTGTTCAGGGATTCTATTTAACCATGAATCTCCCTTGCGTCCCCAACGATTTGTCACACAAAAAATTGTCAGCGCAGCTTGTAATATTGCTCAAGGCATTTCTCAAAAATTACAGTTAGGTAATGTCACTATAAAACGAGATTGGGGTTGGGCTCCAGAATATGTTAAAGCGATGTATTTAATGTTACAACAATCTCAACCGGATGACTATGTAATTGCCACAGGAGAAAGCTCTTCTTTAGAAGAATTTGTTATACAAACTTTTGATTATTTAGGATTAAATTGGCAAGATTATGTCACAACAAATCCTAGCCTATTCCGACCAACTGATCTTGCCTATAGTTGCGGCAACCCCAGTAAATCATGGGAAAAACTAGGCTGGAAAGCCCAATACAAGATGCCAGACGTGGTAAGAATGATGATTGATTATAATATGCAATCACTGAAAAAGGAGTAGAAAATTTAATAATTTCCTACCCCTGATTGACTTAATTTAGGTCTTAGTATTGGTTGCGTCTTCCTCTGCCGCCGCCTCCACCGAAGGAGCCTCCTGAACGTTGTTCGCGTTCCTTGGCTTTGTTGACCTTTAAGGTGCGTCCCATCCATTCTGCTCCGTCTAGGGTAGAAATAGCGGTCTCTTCTTGGGTGACAGAGTCCATTTCGACGAAAGCAAAGCCACGCATCCGACCGGTGTCACGGTCAGTGGGGATATGAACGCGCTTGACTGAACCATAATCGGCAAATACCGAGTTAAGGTCAGCTTCAGTAACGTCATAGGATAGGTTGCCTACATAAATTGACATTTGGGATTATCTCCGTGAATCTAAGATGTTTGTAGAGATTGAGCGGTCGGAGAGAATCGTGCCAAGGCTGAACGGGAAATACCTGTCAATGCTGATAACAAAATCTACTACCGATACTTAGTTGTCTCGTCTTTCATTATAACATAGTTTCTCATTTTGAGTGAATCAACGGACAAGAAATTTAGTTTTCAGGGGATCTTGGATCTGATAGGGGTTTGGGGTTCAGGAATTCGTTGAAAAGGGTAAACTTTACATTGTAAAATCGTGATCGAGCAAAAAACTCGTGAGCAACCTCACAAATAAAGCAATGAAATTATTAATGATTTGTGCTACATTTCCCTATCCACCTAGTCGTGGGGGAACTCAAGGACGGACGTTTAATCTACTAAAATTTATCAGTAAAATTCACGAGATTACATTAATTACTCAATTAACGGAAGACGTTACCAAGGAAGAAATTGAACAACTTCGTTCCTATGTTACAGACTTAAAGGTATTTCCCCGTCCTACGGAAGACAGCAACGGATTTTTGGATAAAGTTATGAGGTTTAGTCAATTTTTTCTGGAAGGGACTCCTCCCAATGTGCGCTATCTTTATCTAGCAGAAATTCAACAATGGATAGATCAAGCGGTAGCTGAGCAACGGTTTGATGTCATTACTTGTGAACATAGCGTTAATGAAATTTATATTCGTCCCCAGTGGAAACAAAAAATAAAAACTATTATTGATATTCATAGTTCGGTATATAAAACTTGTTTAAATCAATTGGCAACGGGAACCTCAGAGAATAAACTCAGGGATCGTCTTTATCTTCCTTTATTGCGTCGTTATGAACAACGGACTGTCTCTAAATTTTCCCAAGTTGTGGTAACAACGGATGAAGATGAACAACAAATGCGGGACTTTGCTCCCAATGCAAAAATTGCTTTAATTGCTAATGGTGTAGACTTAGAAACCTTTCCTTATCGTTCTCATGATCCAGGAGGACATCGTTTAGTATTTGTTGGGGGATTAGATTATTTTGTTAATATTGACGGTGCTGTCTTTTTTAGTCAAGAAGTTTTGCCATTATTGCAAACAAAATATCCTGATGCAACCTTAACCTTAGTGGGTTCTAAACCCTCTCCTGAAGTACAAGCATTAGCAAAACGTCCTGGTATTACCGTAACGGGAAGAGTCCCTTCTGTGGTTGATTATTTACATCAAGCAACTGTGGCAGTTATCCCTTTACGGACAGGGTTTGGTATGAAATTTAAAACCCTGGAAGCGATGGCTGCAGGGGTTCCCGTGGTGGCAAGCGATCGCGGTTTAGAAGGAATGGAAGTGGCGGGAGAAAATGTTCCTTTAAGGGCTTTAAGAGCGAATACGATAGAAGAATATATTAATAAGATTAGTGATTTATTTGAGGATGCTAATTTACGTCATACATTATCTAAAAATGGTCGAGAGTATATTGAGAATAATTATACTTGGGAAGCCTTGGGGAATGAGTATGAAAAAATTATTGCTGCATGATCCCAGACTTTTCTAACAGTTGTTCGAGGGTTATTGTCCCCTGCATAGATAATAAAACGCTAATGAGAAATTCACGAGCAGTGTCAGGATAGGCAAAAAGCTGATTAACTTCATCAATGGCAATAACCAGAGGGCGATTGCCATTAGGGAGGAATCTATAATCATTTCCTTACTTTTCAACTCCCCAGGTAGGATTCGAACCTACGACCAATCGGTTAACAGCCGACCGCTCTACCACTGAGCTACTGAGGATTGCTCACACGATTACTAACTATAGCAATAACCTATGTCATTTGGCAAGGCCTAAATTAATGATTTGTAAAAAAAATCATTAAAAAGGGCGTTGTGAAATCTTACATTAGGGCTTTATCGTAGAAGTATGCCTCTCTCAAGATAAATCCCCATGCCTACCAATCATCGTCGTCCCGTCTCTCTCTCCTTGATGTCTACGGACTTACCCATTCTCTCGACCATTGAAACTGCTGCCACTCTGTACCAAAAAGATCGTTGTCAGTTTCATCTCCTCCTCAACCAACCGGAAGCGATGAAATCAGTAGCTGACGAGGAACCCACTTCAGCCTTAGAAACAGCCAGACAATTACTCTGGTTAGAACTTTCTCCCGCGCGAGTGATTATGACCTTACAAGGTAACGGTAAGTTTTGTTATCGCCATTTCTGGGAACCCGGTATTTATGGGGTCAGTCGCTACTGGCTAAATGATGACTCTGGGGACATTTCTAACGCCTTTCGTCTACGAAACTATACTCGCAGCTTAAAATTAGAGGGAGATGTCTTACCAGAATACTTAAGACTCGAATATGAGTTATGGTCAGGCAAGGTACAACTCGGCAATTATATCTTGCATTTAGACATTCACCATTGATCAACCTTTCAATATCTTCTCCTCTGTCAATATTGGTAATGGGACTTACGCAGCCACATAATGCGTAGAGGTTTAATCCTTTAATTTGGGGGTAAGGTGTTACGCTTTATTCATTTTAATCTACCCCCATAAAGTGGCTTGTTTGTTTATACTTTTGAGACAAATTTGGGAAGTGATGACCCGACATCAAGATTTTTTTTGCCTTTCATGAGCATTTTAACTCCAGTTTCTGGGGCTAAAGTAATACCCCGTCTTTTGGGTTTTTCAGGACGAGAAGTGACTAAACTCAAATCATAATTAGCCAAAATTGTTGCTAAGACCAACTTCATTTCAAATTGGGCTAAAGCATCCCCAATACAACGACGGGAACCTCCCCCAAAGGGGATAAATTCATAGGGAGAAAATTGTTTTTCTAAAAAGCGTTCGGGTTTAAATTGATCGTGATCAGGATAGATATCTTCTCGTTGATGAATTAAATACATACACCCTGCGACAATTTGCCCTGGTTCTAGTTGATATCCCATTAATTCTACGGGTTGTTCCACTTTTCTTCCCAAGGTTAACATGGCAACGGGATAAATTCTTAAGCTTTCTTGGCAAACTGCGGTTAAATAGGGCAGTTTTATGAACTCCATTAAATTAGGATTTTTCCCTAACGTGGCAATTTCTTTGCGAACTTTTTCGCTAATTTCTGGGTGGTAATGTGTCCAGTATAATGCCCAAGTCATGGCAGTTGCTGTGGTTTCATGACCCGCAAATAAAAGAGTTAGTAATTCATCTCTTAATTCTTGATCACTGAGTTGGTTTCCTTGTTCATCAGTTGCTGACATTAATAAAGAGAGAATATCGGTGCGGCTGGGGTCAGGATTTGCTCGACGTTCTGCAATTTCATTATACAGTAAGTCATCAAGTGCTTGTCTTGTTCTTAAAAATTTACCCCAAGGACTCCATGCTCCTAGATCCCATTGTAAAATAGGAAAAAAGACAACCGATGTAGTTAGGGGTGATTTGAAAATTTCTAACCAATCAATTAATAATTTTTCAAGTTTTTGCTGTTTTTCTCCTTCGGGAAATCCAAATACTGCTTCAATAATAACCTGTAAAGAAATACTTTGCATGGCTTTTCGGGCAATAAATAAGCTACCGGGAGAAATTTCTTCCATAACTTTATGGGCTAATTTAATGATTAATTCCCCATAACTTTGCATTCTTTCTCCATGAAAGGGAGGCATTAAAAGTTGACGACGTTTTTTATGGCGATCGCCGTTTATCATCAAAACTGAAGCATCTCCAAATAACATTGATAGGCTTTTATTAATATCTCCTGGCGCACTAAATTCTTGGCGATCATGGGTTAAAATTTGTTGCACAGCTTCAGGATGATTGACAAAAATAATCTCATCCATATCAAAACTCATTTTAACTCTAAATATATCCCCATGAAGTTGCATGGCTTTTTCCATATAGTTAACAGGATCAGCTATCCATTTAATGACTTCTATCAGCGTTGGGGCATTGGCAGCAGCAGGGATTTTAGAAGATCTTATCATGTTTCTTGAAATTTTAATTTCTCTTATTTAGTTTAACAAATATTTTTTGATTTGGCATTGGGTTTAGAGGTCAATTTTCATCTTTACCCAAAAATATTAGGCATATTTTTTTTAATCTTCTCCTATATTTCAGCCATGACATAAATTAATCAATAGCAAATATATTTTGATTATTATTTTAACCTATTGAATCAGTTTTATTGAAAGTAAGAGTATTTTTGAAAATACCCTTACCAAGTTAATTTTTTAGGGATTTATGCCAAGGCTTTATCAGGAAAATATTTCTTGAGTTTAGCCAGTTTTGGAGGAATACTAAAAGCACAATAAGGTTGATTAGGGTGCTTGTTGAAATAGTTTTGATGATATTCTTCAGCAGGATAATAGTCAGTCAATTCCTCTAATTCTGTGACAATTTTTCCCTTAAATATCTCGTCATCATTGAGTTTCTCAATAAGGATTTTAGCTGTCTCTAATTGTTGTTGTGATTCCCAAAGAATAATAGAACGATATTGTGTCCCTACATCATTTCCTTGTCGGTTAAGAGTGGTAGGATCATGACTGGCGACAAAAAAGATTTCTAGGATTTCAGTGAGGGATATTTTTTGCGGATTAAAGGTTACTTTTACGACCTCTGCGTGTCCAGTTTTTCCACTACAAACAGCCTCATAAGTAGGGTTTTTTATCTGGCCACCTGCATAACCAGATTCTACAGCTTCAACCCCTTCTACTGCTTGAAACACTGATTCTACACACCAGAAGCAGCCGCCACCTAATACAATTGTTTCTGACATTTTTTCGTTCCCTTTATCAGTGAATATTATTTTTATTGTAAACACATAAAAGACTATTTAGACAAGGTATAATAAATTATAGATTTAGAACTGACTTGGTAGGGGCCATCCTAAGCGAGTGGGTTGTTGGTAAATTTTTTTTAACGTATTAATATCTCTAGAAGAAATGGTGGGAGGGTTGCCTACTTGGGAGAAATAAAGGGCATCAGTTTCTTCTAAACTATGACCCCAAATTCCCAAAGCGTGACCCAATTCATGACGAGCGGCTGATAAGACTGATAATTCTCCTAAACGGGGACTAATTTGAATGGTCATTTGATGAAATAGTTGTTGATTTTTGATATAAAATTTATAACGAGTTTGGGCAGTTCTAGCTCTAGGAATTTGTAATTTCCCTGTTTCTGGATTAATATTTGTATCTAAGGGAGGATCGTTTCTTTCTATGATAATATCTGCCTGTTCAGGCTCAGAAACTTCAATCATAGATAAGTAGATATTCCATTCAGCGATCGCTTGTTCAACAGCCTTTAACCATTGATTAAAACGACGGGTGACAGCAGCAGGATCATTAGGGTTAGAAGGGCGGTCAAGATATACTTTAATGGGCAATTTTGACCAGATAAGATAACCTGCTAAAATCGGTTTAATTTGCTCGAAATAGTTGCCCAAATTATTAGAATCTTGCCATTGTTCTAAAGTAGTGGGTAGAGGATGAATTTGCAGAGGAGGCAGTAATTTTTCCAGGTCATCTTCTGTAGCATTGGTTGGCATTTTTGTCAACAGCAAAAGGCTAAATATTAGCCATAAATTAAAGATAAATAAGGCAAATTTATTTTTAATTAGTTGACTGGTAATTTGGTTGTTTTTTTTCATTAATTTAACAATTAGGAACAGTGTTTTTATTGTGAACAGGAACAAATTTATAACCGTATTCTGATGAGGTATCGGCAACAACTTTGACTAAAATGGTAGGAGGATTTTTTCGATTGCCATTAGGTTCAAATTCAATTGTTCCGGTTACTCCTTGTAGTTTAAAATCATCCCTTTTTAATTGGTCATGGATTTTTTTACGTTGAAAATTAGAATTGAATAATTGCTCCATTTTTTGAGAAAAACTATTGACTGATGTTTGTTCTATAGCTGTCATAATTGTTTTAGCTGCATCATAACTATTAGCAGTTCGATAACTAGCATATCCTCCCCAAAGTTGCTTAGATTCACAAACAAAGTTATGATCAGCACTATTGAGATAATGCCAAGATATAGAAATTATAATACCTTCAGAAAGTTCTTGTTTAGCTAAAATATCTCTACTGTATAAAGCATCACCACCAATAATTAAAAAGTTATTGTGATTAGCCACAATAATATTTATCGCATTTTTAAAGGCATCATTATCAACTTTAGCATCAGGAAATAAAACCAAAGTATTGACTCCTTTTGTTGCTATTTCAGCAATTGTTTGTCTTTCATTAAAAAGGGAATCGGATAAATTAAAAGTTTGAACAATATTTAATTCCGTGTTAGCATCTTGTTTCAAAAAAGCATTATATAAAGAGAGACTATATTGACTATAAGGATTATATAAAACGGCAGCTTTTTCTCCTTTTTTTTGTTTAATAAGATATTGTGACAGGTTTTTAATATTATCACTATCTTGAGCAATTGTTCTCAAGAAAAAATCTCCTTGACTAGATAATTCATCAGCAGAACTGGTGGGAGAAATTAACACTAAATTCTGAGCTTGATAAATAGGTAAGGTAGTAATTGTGATATCACTGCTATAATGACCAATCACAGCAACAATACTGTGATTTTGTCCGAGAATTTTAGCATTTTCTTCAGCCTGTTTTGGGTTGTTATCATCATTTGCAATAATAATTTGTAATCCAAATTCTTTTTTTTTCTGATTAATTTTATTTTGAAACTGAGCAACTCCCTTTAATATTTCTTGTCCAGCATCGCCACCTTCTGATGATTTTCCTAAAGGAATAGCCACAGCAATTGTTGAAAATTTTCTGTTTTCTAATAACAGTTTTGCATTGTTGATATAGATGAGAGTTTCTGGGTCATTCGGGACTTTTTTAAGAGCTTTATTCCAGCTATCAATAGCACTTTTATAATCTCCAATTTTAAAAAATCTAACACCTTTCTGCTTGTCTAAATTAGTAATTCTAATTAGAGCTTTTTCCCCACAACTTATCTGGTCATAATCTTCAAGTTTTTTAGCACAAGATTGAGTAAAAATTATAGATAAAAATTTTAAATTTCCCATTACTAAAATTGTAAATAATATACAAAAAAATAGAGTTAAATAAACTTTATTTCCCCAAACACTCCCAATCTTAATACTTTCTATATCTCTTAAAACATCTTTACCTAATTGATATCGATTACCAAAGTAAAATCGGACTAATTTATCGATAATCTTAGCAAGATTATGACTAACTTTGATTTCAGGTGATCGCCAAATTATTTCATGATTTTGATCTCGATTAAAGTTGTATGGATGAATTCCTGTTAAGGCCTTAATTGCCGTCATTCCAACCGCATAAAGATCACTACAAAACATCGGATTTCCTGTCAGTTGTTCCGGGGGAGTATAACCTCTTGTCCCTCCACCATGGGTTTCTGGTGGTTCCACAACATATAATGAGGAAATATCTTCGGTAATCTTTCCCAGGCCAAAATCAATTAGACACAGTTTATTATCTTTTTTACGACGGATGATATTAGAGGGCTTAATATCTCGATGAATAATATTATTTTCATGAATATAGACTAAAATATTGAGAATATCTTTGAGGAAATTTAATACATATTCTTCACTATGTTTACATCCTTCTTTAATCTCTTGATTAAGAGGAGTTCCCTCAATATATTCTTGAACTAAATAAAAATCATTGTTTTCTCGAAAAAATTCAATAAATCGAGGTATTTGATCATGGTTTAATCGATATAATGCCTTAGCTTCTCTCTGTAAAATCCCTTCTACTGCTTCTAAGTCTAAAGAATTATGATTATATGGCTTTAAATACTTAACGACGCAATACTCATTGAGTCTTCTCTGATTTATTGCTAGGTAGGTTTCCCCAAACCCCCCTTCTCCGAGAAGCGAGATAATCTCATAATGTTCACCAATAATATCGTGAGGGTGATGACGAGGAGACATGGACATAATGGGAATAGATGACTCAGATTAATCTTGATTTTGCCACAAAATTTCGGTTTAGTGGGTTAATTTGAGAAATTGTGTGTTTTTTTTAGATGTTTATTAATTTAATTAATGAAAAATCTGAACTTTTTTATGAAGTTTATGAATTGATTTTTCTCAACAAAACTATTAGGTAGTGTTTAATAAGTAGTGATAAGTTGAAAATGGTAATGGGATGACGTGGATAAATTCGGATTCAAGTTGAGTTTTGGATGTACAACAAAAATCGGATAGTTGTTGGTATAAATTTTCCTGTAGGAGATTGATTTGTGGGTTTCTTTAAGTTAAGCTATCGAGATAGCTAATCAGACTCAATAGTTCTGCAATGTCCTTAAAACCCCCTTGTCTTTCTTATTGATAAACTGTTATTAGAACGTATTTCTTTAGCAGGAATTACAAGAATTGTAGGAGTATCTATGACTTGGCTTCAAAATTATGTTAATACTAAATATGCTAAGATACCCCGTGAAGTAAAGGTTTCAGGCAAAAAAAATGAAAAGTAACGGTCGAAATAGACGAACTATATTCATTATTACAATGAAACTCTAGCTAACTAATATTTTTTATCACTACATATTTAACTCTACCTACTAAGTTTTAAATAAAGGGACAGAGAAAATACAATAATAAATTTTATAAATAATTGAGGATTGTTATGATAAAATAACTACTATCATCCTATTTCAGCTTTCTCAACTTATTTGGTGAGTTTAGGTTTAGAAGTATCATTAATGAGTTATTCTATGAGTAATTATCAGCTTAATATCTCTCTTATTGTTAGTGACTTATCGAGTAAAGGCGCAGGGCGTTGGGGTGGCGCAATTCGTCCCTTTTTACTAGCCCAAGCATTGCAAAAATTAGGACATAAAGTCAAGCTATTTGGTATTGCTTATGATCAAGATGCTCCCCCTGTTACTTATCAAGATTTACCGATTATTTGTGTTCCCTGTTCCTATTATACAGGGTTAGGAGGAACTTGGCGATCGCTGACTGAATTATTACCTAAAATTGATGGAGATATTATTTATGCAGTCAAACTAAAACCGAGTAGTTTTGGCATTGCTTTACTCAAAAAATATCTAAGTCACCGTCCTTTAATTGTGGATATTGATGACTGGGAAATGAGTTGGTTTGGGGGAGATAGTTGGCGATATAAGTTTAAAATAAAAGGCTTAGTTAAAGACATTTTAAAATCTGATGGCCCTTTAAAACATCCCGATCATCCTTTGTATTTACAACAAATAGAAAAATTAGTTTCCCGTGCGGATGCAATTACTTTACATACTCAATTTATTCAACAAAGATTTGGGGGAATTTATATTCCCAACGGAAAGGATATTAGTTTATTTAATCCTGACAATTATGATCCTGAAAGTAGTAGAAAAAAATATGGATTAGAAAACTATAAAATCATCATGTTTCCTGGAGCCCCTCGTCCCTATAAAGGAGTTGAAGATGTATTAATGGCTTTAGAAAAACTCAATAATCCTGAGTTTAAATTAGTAATTGTTGGAGGAAGTCCCTATGATGAATACGATCAGAAACTACAAAAGAATTGGGGAAACTGGTTAATTCAATTACCAAAATCCCCCGTTCAAGAAATGCCTGAAATTGTTGCGGCGGCTCATTTAATTGTTGTTCCTCAACAAAATACTTCAGCGACTAAAGCGCAATTTCCTTTAAAATTAACCGATGGAATGGCCATGGCTAAACCAGTTTTAGCGACAAAAGTTGGAGATATTCCTGAGATTTTGGGAGCAACAGGTTATTTAGTTGATCCCAGTTCTCCTGAACAATTAGCAGATAAAATTAAGTGGATTTTTGAACATTTAGAAGAAGCTAATTTAAAAGGAAAGCAAGCAAGAGAGCGATGTATTAAATTTTATAGTATTGAGGCGATGTCTGAGATTTTAGCTGAAGTTCTAGAACCTTTTCAAAGAGAGATTAAATCCTAGAAATTCTCATATTAATTTTGAGATAATAAGTTTTAATTTTTGTATCTTTCTTCAAAAAAATTATTAATAATCAGAAATTATTCTATAATTAAGTTAAAGATAAATCTAGCAAAAGGCTAAGGTCTTGAATAATCGAATTGCCATTAAAGAAACCCTTCTTAACACGATTGAGCGACAAAAAAAAACCTATCAAATTAGAATCGGTTCACCGATTACAGATATAAAAATTAAGGCTGAAGCTAAACAAAAAATTGATGAATTAACCCAGTCTTTAGAAGCAGTAAATCCCAATTTATATCCCTTATTGTATAGCCCAAATCTACTTGATGGGGTTTGGCAGTTACAATATGCAACTGCCGGAGAAATTCGTCGTTTATCTTCTCTGAAGTATGGGTTAAAAGTTGGGCCTATTTATCAAGTTATTGATCTTCAGAGTCAGTCTTTCTTTAATCAAGCATTTGTTCAACATCGTTTAGGTTTAATTTCTGGTTATGTTTTAGTGACAGCTATCTTTGAACCTGCCAAAGATGATTCATCACCCCTTCCCAATGACACCCTTAATATTAATTTTAAAAGGCGTTACCTTGCTATTACTAATATGGCTCAAATTAGTACCCCAAATCTTGATCCATTTAAAGTGGTTCCTGCTAATAATCCTAAACAAAGAGTGCCGAGTTTTAAAATCACTTATTTAGATGAAGATTTAAGGATTGGCCGGGGAGGAGACGGAGGATTATACATTTTATCTAAATCACCTGATGCAACAGCAATTCAAGCTTACTATCGATTTATTCAATAGACAGCCTAATAACTTATAACCATTCAATCTCTTTCGCTTTTTCCGGTAATTTAGCCATTTTTTGTCCTTGATTTCTGGCATAAAAACTAAATAAGTCAATGGGCATTTTGATTAAATCAATGGGACTACCTTGGCCAATAATTATCTTAACAGTATCTCTTGGTAAATCTTTAACTGCCCATCTTACGAGGCGATATAAGACCTCTTTTGCCGTAAATTCTCGCATTAAATCTACTCCATATAATTCATGTAAATATTGATTAGATTGACCATAACGTTGCCATTGATTGCGTAATTCTTTAAAATTGGAACGATGACGATGACGAATAATTGCTGCAGGTGAAAAAGTTAATTTCCAGTCAGTTTCTTGTTGAATTCGCCAACAAATATCCGCATCTCCTCCTGTTGTTAAATAAGGACGAAAAAAACCAATTTGAAAAAATATAGACCGACGAATTGCTAAATTGGCTGTTTGCCCATAGGGAAGAAAAGAATGTTCTAAGAGAAACTTTTGGGACATCACCCCATAGCGTTCAGCGTATTTTTCGAGTAAACTATTACCAGCTAAAGCTGCTAATTCTCCCACGACAATACCGATAGTTTCATCAATAAATGGTTGCACCAATGCTTCTATCCATTGGTAAATCGGACGACAATCAGCATCAGTAAATGCTAAAATATCTCCGGTTGCTTGACGAATTCCTTGATTGCGGGCCGCATAGGAACTTTGAATCTGGTTTTCATTTAAAGCTTTAAGGGTAATGCCAATTTTCTGAGCATCGATAGCAGCCTTTTCAAGAATTTGGGGAGTGCGATCACTGCTATTATTGTTAACCAAGAGATATTCAACTCGGTCTTTGGGATAGGTTTGCGATCTTAAACAATCAATTAAATTCGGCAAATCTTCTTCTCCATTATAAATGGGAATAATAACCGAGACTTTAGGTAAAAAATGAGGGTTGGTAGATAGGTTTTCTGTCGAGTTTGACATAATGGTTAGTAAAAATAAGGTGATTTATGGGTAATTTAATGATAAGATAAATTATTCTTAGAATCAACCTCAAACCTGATTTTGAACCCAAGATGAAAAGCTTTCTCAGAAAAATCCTCTTTTTTTTAGGAATTATTGGTGTTTTTCCTCTCTTAATTCCTTTTATTTTAACCACAGAACAAAAAATAATTAAAGCTGATGTTGAACGTTGGCAGGATTGTTTGGGTTGGGAACAACGCCCGATTATAATTCAATTACTCGCTCTTTTAAAAGAAGCGAAAGAATTTAGAAACCTATATTATTTACGTTTGTTCAAAGGAAACTTCTTGGGACGATTTTGGATGTATTTACTGAAAACAATTTATCGAAAATGTCCCTACTTTTTTCTAGATAGTTCCTGTAATATTGGCCCAGGATTATTTATTCAACATGGTTTTAGTACGATTATCATGGCAGATATGGGGGCAAATTGTTGGGTAAATCAACAAGTTACTATTGGTTATAAAGATAAAACGGGACGACCCCAAATTGGAGATAATGTGAGAATTACCGCAGGTGCTAAAGTGATTGGTAATATTTGTTTAGGGAATAATATTACGGTGGGAGCGAATGCTGTTGTTATTAAAAATGTTCCCGATAATTGTGTGGTTGTTGGGGTTCCTGCTTATATTATTAAACGTGATGGAGTCAAAGTTAAGGAAGAGTTGTAAATTCTGTATAAAGTTAATAAGGTGGACGAATGAAAACAGTATTAAAGTGGACAGTAGAGGATTATCATTATTGAGATTATAAGGGATAAGTTTTGGCAATAAATCTCAGTTATAATCGCTGTTTAAGAATAAATTCAGCAATGGCCAAATCAACGGGGGTTGTTACTTTTAAATTGGTTTCTTCTCCTTGGACAATTTTAACGGGTAGCTGACATTTTTCAAACAAAGCGGCATCATCCGTTACTGCCCATCCTAATTGATAGCCTTTTTCATGACAATCTTTTAATAAGTTTACATCAAATCCTTGGGGGGTTTGAGCCGCCCATAAATTATCCCGATTAGGAGTATCTTGAATCAAATAATTACTATCAACCACTTTAATGGTATCTTTAACTGGAATAGCGGCAATTAATCCCTGACAATGGGATAATTCTGAAGCACATTTATCTAATAAATCACCCGTGACTAAACATCTTGCCCCATCATGAATTAAAACCTGTTTAGCTTCCATTGGTAGGGCTTTTAATCCTTTAAATACAGAGGCTTGACGAGTTTTTCCTCCTTGAATTAATTCAACAGGTTTACTTAAAGAAATAGTTGATAACATGGACTTAAATTCAGGGAAATCATAGGGCTGTCCAATAATACCAATCCAGCGAATTGTTTGAGAAGCTTCAGCCGCTAACAATGTCCAAGTTAACAGAGGTTTTCCTAAAAGAGTGAGGAGAAGTTTATTGCGATCACTTCCCATACGTTTTCCTAATCCAGCAGCAGGAATTAATAAATACATTCTCTTGATTTTTAAATACTTTACTGTTTAATTATAACAAAAAAAGTCTCTAAATAAACTAAAGTATTGTCTCAATTTCTGCTACTTTTTTATCATAGTCGGCATCATTAAACACCTCTTGACTTCCTTCTAATATAATTGAGTGATTGAGTTGAATCCAAGAACGACATCCCCCATATTTATCGCTATAAGAAATTAAAACAGGTTTCGGTAATAAATAAACCCGTAATAACAATAGAAAAAGGGGTTGCCCAGGTTGCCAATTAAATCGTTCTTCAGCAAATTTTTCTGTCCAAATATGGTAGGGTAATAAAAGGTTTACTTTAACAGATTCTTGAATTTGAAAAACCTTAGTAATATTAGCCCAACTTTTAATGGGAATGGTATCAGGATGCCAACCCGAAGGCACAGGGGTTACTGAAGTCTGATAAGCTGACTTTAATAAATCCGGTTTTTGGTGTTCATAGGTAGGGTATAATAAAATCGGATTGTAATTGATTTTAAAATGACCGCCGGCTTCTCGAATTCCACCCTTACGCAGTAGCAAAATTGTTTGTCCTTTTTCTAGGGCATTAACGGCAATATCCCATTCTTTTAAAGCATGAATTAGGGGAGTTAACATCAGTAAAAACTCAGTTACAAGGGGTAAACAATTAGAGTCATGATCACCATATTAATTATTGGAAATTTGTCAAGTAAATATTCAATTTCCTGAACAAAAATTAACGTTTGACTAACAACTATCTATGAATGAGATTGCAGCAGTTATATTAGCGGGAGGTTATGGAACCAGGGTTAAACACCTACTTCCTAATATACCAAAACCCATGGCTCCGGTGTCAGGTAAACCCTTTTTAGAGTGGATTATTAGGTATCTCAAACAACAAGGAATTACCCAAGTAGTTGTATCAACAGGTTATTTAGGGGAAGTAATTGAGGAACATTTTCAACAGCAAAAAGTCAAAGAAATGGACATTTATTGTTGTCGAGAAGAACAACCTTTAGGGACAGCAGGAGGATTTTTAAATGCTGTTAATCAGAGTAAGCTATCTCCTCAAGCTTGGTTAGTAATGAATGGAGATTCCTTAATTGTAGCCCAATTTAAACAACTTTCTCATTATTTAAAAGATGATGCCGTCGATGGAGTAATCTTAGGAGTATCAGTGGATGATGCCTCTCGCTATGGTTCTTTAGTTATTGATTCAGCAGGAAATCTGGTCAGTTTTGCGGAAAAAAAAGCAGGACAAGGTATCATTAATGGTGGCGTATATTTGTTTCGGCATCAACTATTGAAACAATTTCCTTCAGGGTTTCCCTTGAGTTTTGAATATGATGTTTTTCCGACATTACTTGAGGAGAAGATCAAGGTTAAAGTTCATAGCATTCAAGCCCCATTTTTAGATATTGGAACCCCTGAAACATTGCCAAAAGCTGAAGCATTTATCCAAGAAAACTTTAATTATCTCAGAGAGCTATGTTAATTTCACGCGCACCCGTTAGAATCAGCTTTTTTGGTGGAGGAACAGACTATCCTGAGTATTTTTTACAACAGGGTGGAGCCGTTTTAGCTACAGCCATTGATAAGTTTTCTTATGTGACAGCAAGTCCTTTTCCCAGTCATTTATTTGACTATTCAATGCGCGTATCTTATCGCAAAGTTGAGTTAGTTAAAACCGTCGAAGAAATTGAACACAAAGTGTATCGTGAATGCTTAAAATTTTGTGGTTTAGAAAAAGACATTGAATTACATAATGTGGCTGATTTACCTGCTTTTACAGGATTAGGTTCTTCCTCAGCCTTTACTGTCTCTTTACTCCAGGCTTTACATAGTTTTAAAGGGGAATTTGTGAAACCATTAGACTTAGCTTATGAAGCCATTTATGTTGAGCGTCATCTGGTTAATGATCGGGTTGGTTGTCAAGATCAATTAATGTCAGCCATGGGAGGATTTAACTTAGTAGAATTTAGAACAGAAGAGGATATTATTGTTAATCGTGTGGCTATTTCTCCCCAACGGCTTGCTGAATTTGAATCCCATATTTTTATTGTATTTACGGGTATTAAACGGCGGGCATCTCAAGTTGTTGAACAACAATTAAAACGAGTGGCTGATAATACTGAAACCCTCAAAAAAATGCGTAAAATGGTTGATCAAGGTTGGGATATTCTCACCAGTAATCAACCTCTTTCTGCGTTTGGAGAATTATTACATCAAGCTTGGGTGGCTAAACGTAGTTTAGATACAGTTATCTCTAACCCAGAAATCGATCATCTTTATCAATTAGGCAAAGAATCAGGAGCTTGGGGTGGTAAATTATTAGGAGCAGGAGCAGGAGGATTTATGTTATTTTTTGCTCCGCCAGAAGTCCATCCTCAGCTACAAAAAGCCTTTGTAAATCATCAGGTACTTTCAGTTAAAATTAATGCCCCAGGTTCTCAAATTATTTTCTCATAACTATTTATTTAAGTTTGTAGTAAGCCCTTTAGGGCTTATTTTGAAGGCTAAAGCCCCAACTACGAACCTAATTAAATCAGCTTAATGTATGAAAATTTTTGCCTATATATATAGTGATCCATTATTAGAATCTTCTGATAATTTATCAACTCATAATCTCAGGTTTGATCAAATTTATCATGATATGGGGGAACGTGATCAGTTACAAACCCTGTTAAAAGATTGTCAAAAAAATCCTCCTCATTATTTAGGTATTCGTTGCTTAGAGGAATTAGGCAACTCTTGGGAAGAAATTACTAAATATTGGCAACAGTTAACCTCTCTTGGTATTTTAATTATTCTCATTGAATCTGATGATAATAGGGATAAATTATTTAAGAAACAACCGTTACATATTGATCTCAATTCTTCAGAATTACAGGAAAAAATTCAGCAAAATCAATATCGTTTAAAACGGCAAAAAGGACAGGCAATTAACCGTATTAAAGCCTTACCTCCCCCTGGAAAAGCCCCCTATGGTTATCGTCGAGGTAAAGATCGTTATATTCTTGATCGTAGTACCTCTCCCGTTGTTAAAGATTTTTTTGAACAGTTTTTATTATTTGGATCTCTAAGAGGAGCAGTTGATTATTTAGAGAAAAGATATGGTAAAAAAATTGCAGTTTCAACGGGTAGTCGTTGGTTAACAAATCCCGTTTATCGAGGAGATTTAGCCTATCAAAATAATGAGATTATTTCTGATACTCATACCCCCATTATTTCACGGGAAGAAGCAGCACAAATTGACCGTTTATTGCGACGAAATCGTCAATTACCCTCTCGAACTGCCAGTGCTGCTCGTTCTTTGGCAGGATTAATTATCTGTCAAAACTGTCAACAACCAATGACTATTACGCAAGTCACTCAGAGAAATAAAAAACAAACTTATCTGTATATTCGTCCGAAAAATTGTCCCACTAAACCGCAATGTCAATCCCTTATTTATCAAGATGTTTTAAACAAAACCATTGAATATATTTGTCTAAATTTTCCCGAAAGAGTAAAAGAATTTAACCTGACGAATCTTGCTCTTCTTAAAGAAGAAATACAACAGAAAATACAGAAAAAACAAACAATTATTGAACAACTTAAGGATTTAGTTACGACAGAAATTCTCGATGAGCAAACCGCCCAAATTAGAGAGTATAAACTGAAGGTAGAAATTAGCAAATTACGTTCTCAACTTGCACAATTACCCCCAGAAAATCTGAAAAATATTGCCGATGCTGTGTCCTTACCGAGATTTTGGCAAGACTTATCAGAAGCAGAAAGACGCTTTTATTTTCGTGAATTTATTCGTCAGATTCAGATTAATCAAATTGGGAAAAATTCCTGGGAATTAGAGATAGTATTTATTTTTTAACCATGTTAGGGATAATTCATAAATTATCCCTAACACTGTCATCAAGATATAGGATTAACCATCAAAACAACACAAGACCGAGCTTGAACGGGATAACTTTCCCTTGTAACTTGAGAAGCGGACTCTAACTCACAAAAGGTTTGATTCAAGGGTAAAGCCGTATCAATAATGCGATACCAACAGTCTCCATGGCCCAAAAGTGGTAATTCAAACTCGACAGGTTCCCAATAGGCATTAAACATCACGTGCAAATATTCATCAGCCTCAGGATGACGCAAACTAAAGGCCAAACAATGGGAATAAGAAGACCAGTCTGGTTGACCCAATTTCATGCCATGCCAACTAATATGGGGATGATGAAGACTAGCATAAGTGACTTCTAACCGTCCCTCTTGACGAAATAATTCTAATCCTTGGATAAAGTGAATTAAGCGTCGAATAAAACACCACAAATCATATTCTTTTTCAACCGCATCCCAATCAAACCAACTTAACTGATTATCCTGACAATAACCATTATTATTTCCCCGTTGAGTCCGTCTCACCTCATCCCCCATTAAAATCATCGGGGTTCCTTGGGATAAAAAGAGAATGGTCAGCAGATTTTTAATTTGTTGGAGTCGCAATGCTTCAATTTCAGGCTCATTTGTTTCCCCTTCAATCCCACAATTCCAACTATAATTATCATTCGCACCATCGCGGTTGTTTTCGAGGTTTGCTAGATTGTGTTTTTCGTTATAAGAAACCAAATCATTGAGGGTAAATCCATCGTGACAAGTAATAAAATTAATACTGCGGTTAATGTCAATATCCATACGGTGATAGATATCGGGACTACCTAAAATTCGGGCCGCTAAACAGGGAACCATCCCATCATCACCTCTCATGAAACGACGGACATCATCCCGAAATGGCCCATTCCATTCCGAAAACCAGTCCGCTAATTCCACAAACCGCCCCACATCATAGAGTCCCGCAGCATCCCACGCTTCTGCAATTAATTTAGTCCCGGCTAAAACGGGGTCAGATTCAATCACCCATAAAATATCAGGAGCATAAGTTTTCCACTCTTCTAGGGGACTTCCAGAGGCATCTCGCGCCAAAACAGAGGCGAGATCAAAGCGAAACCCATCGATGTGCATTTCTGACACCCAATAGCGCAAACACTCTAAAATGAGACGACTGACAATGGGATGATTGCCCCGAAAGGTGTTACCACAACCACTATAGTTTTTGTAATGGGCTTTATTTTTCTCTAAAATGTAATAGGTTTCATTGTCTATGCCCCGAAAACAGAGGGTTGGCCCCCGTTCATCTCCTTCTGCTGTATGGTTAAACACCACATCAAGGATCACTTCAATTCCCGCTTTATGTAAGGCTTTTACCATGTCCCGAAATTCATTGAGGGGGCCGAGGGGACTTTGATCGGAACTATAGGGATGATAGGGGGCAAAAAAGCTGATGGTACTATATCCCCAATAGTTGGTGAGGCCCTTCATGGCATCTTCGGGATCAAAATAATGAACGGGGAGTAATTCAACGGCTGTAATGCCTAAACTTTTGAGATAGGGAATTTTTTCGATTAATCCGGCAAAGGTTCCCCTTTTTTCAGGAGATACCCCAGAATTAGGATGACGAGTGAAACCTCCGACGTGCATTTCATAAATAACACTACTCGCATAGGGGGTTCGTAAACGGGGATGTTCTGCCCAGTCTCCTTCCCAGTCGTAGGTTTCGTTATCAACAACGACGTTTCGCAAGGCTTGGGCGCAATTATCCCCTAGCTCGACTGCTGCTTCTCGATTATAAATCGAAGATCCCACAATCGCTTTGCCATAAGGATCTAAGAGAACTTTGTTAGGATTGAAGCGATAACCGTTTTCGAGATCATAGGGGCCATGGACTCGGTAAGCGTAAACTTGTCCTGCGGTGAGTCCAGGGATGAAAACGTGCCAATAGTAATTGGTTCGATTGATTTTGGGATCTAACGGGATAATTTCACTGGGTTGGGGGGCGTTGGGTTCATCAAATAACAGTAATTCTATAAGTGTGGCGTGTTTAGAAAAAAGGCAAAAATTAACCCCATTTTTACCGTCTTTTTCAAAAGTAGCACCTAGGGGGTAACTTTCACCAGGAAGGGATTTCAGGGTCATAATACAGAAAAGATTTAAACTTGACGGATCTACCCATAGTCTAGGCTATTTTTTGGAGTTTATTTGGTTTTTTTAGTATATTTTTATAAGAATGATTTTGGTGTTTTTTTATGATCATTTTTCCGGTTTTCTGAAGAATAATGTTAAAGGATTTGATGTCCAGTGACGGTAATAAGTTTGTTGATCTATGGTTAATTTATTAGGGATGTTTGGAGAATTTTTTTGAGGTTTTTGGATTATTAAAATACCGCAAGGATGAAAGGTGTTAAAGGGGAATTTGGTACTTTGTTGATAGGATTCGTTTTTCATCGAGGAAAAATGCTGAAATCGGAATGATTTTTCTGGATTATTTGATTTTGTTAAGGGCCACAAGGGATATTCCCAAACCTGGGAAGCTGTATCAGGAAAATCTAGGCCAATTTGACGACACTCTTGATTTTTTAAGATAGTAGCTGCTTCTAGATAAGGGGTTTCGAGAAATTGACGATTAAGAAAATAGATTCTTTCTCTTTCTGTGTTTAAGATATTGGTTTCACCTAGCAGGGGTCGCTGTTTAATAAATAATAAAAACTGTAGGGAACTTACCAAAAGTAATACAGAGACAGAAATTACAATCAAGGATTTCCAATATTGAGAGATAAGTAACCCAAATACAGGAGAGAAAAGCACAAAAATAGACAGGTGATGACGACTCTGATAGGGTTGGATTTTTAACATAAGGCAAAAAAGTAAAAATCCAGAAATTACGATTAATGAATAGGAGAGAATTTCTTGCTTTTTAGGAAGGGATTTTAAACGCCATAATAACAACGATAATAAAGTCAAAATAATCAGGAGTAAATGGAAAGGATTTCCCGCTACATCTTCGCTAAAAGATACCCCAAGAACACCATAAGAATTCGGGGGATAAGTGGTTCTGATATCATTAACATCAACTCCCAAAAGCTTGTGAATTAAAGCGATAATTTTCATAGATATTCCCGTAGTAGGTGTTATCCAATTATCTAAGTTAAAATAGCGGACAATATCTAGATGTAGGGAAAGATTACGAATAATATTAGAAATCAACGTTGGTAAGCTATAAACCTCAATTCGATAATGATTTTTATATTCTGCGGTGGATAAAGGATTCCCATAAACTTCAAAATTTCGTAAGTAATGGTTGCCATTGATGACTAAGATAAACACAAGAATTATCGCAAAAGGTAGCCATAATTTCCAGCGTAGCTTATTGAAATGTATCCACAATAAAAATAGCATAAAAGGTAGGGTATAAATATAGCCAGAAGTCTTGGTGAAAATGGCTAGACTAAAACTAGCTGCAATCGCAACTATAACGGTTAGGGGAATTTTGGGGGAGGAGAGACTTAAGAGAGTAAAATAAGCTAAACAAACTAACCAATAAGCAACTGCATAATCATTTTGGGTACTGGTTGATTGTAAGATTCCCATAGGAATTGTTACGCAAAAAATAGAGGCTAAAATTTGTCCTATGATACTTGAACCTAATTGTTTTGCAATTAAAGAAACCCCAATAACACTACCGATCATACTCAACCATTGGATTAAATTAACATAGCGATCGCCCTCACTTAAAATTCGCAGATTTAAGATAGCAAATTCCGCAAAAGGAGGATGCACTAATTGAGCAGAATAATAAGTAGGATAATGCTGAACACTGTGATTTTGTATCCAGTGCATTACCCTAGGAAGATGATAAGTCATCGAATCCCAATTATTCGGTGCGGCAATAATTCCGATAAATCCTGTTACTATAATAAATAAAATTATTGCACTGACTAAGATCAAATCAACAAGTTTTAGTCTGTTAAAATTTATTTTACTTGGGGTGATTTTTTGGATCTTTAGAAGACGATAATAAAACCAGATTAACCCCAAAAGTGTGAAACTCCAAAGAGTTAAAATCACCCCGAAGGTTAATTGATGAAATAAACTTGGAATTTCGGTAAAAAGAGTAATTAAAACACCCCAAACCAACGATCCAGATAACACTGAAATTCGCCAATCATCGCTATAATAATTACTAATCAAAATCAGCAATAACAAGGTACCTAAAGGAATTAAATCTGGCATAATTAAGAAAATTAGATGATGATCAATTAAGAAAATTTCCATTATTATACACAATTTATTCAAATTCCTTTAGTCGGCTTTTTATTGATAATTAACTCATATATCCCATTTTAAGCTGATTTGTTGGGGAATTATCACTAATCACCTTACCAGGAATGTAAAGCCCTTAACTGAGGGGTTTTTTTCGATTGATGGGCCTCCATTCTAGATAAAACCCCATCTAAAGTCGTCACAGCTTCTCCGACAAATTTCCCTTTATTTAACATGACACATTCTGCTCGTTCTGCCATCGCTGCATCAGTCATTTCTGCACGAGAAGGAATACTGTTTTTGACTAAATTTTCTAAGACTTGAGTGGCCCAAATGACTGGAACATGGGCCGCTTGACATAACCAGAGAATTTCTTCTTGTATTTCAGCTAACCTTTGATAACCAATTTCAACGGCTAAATCTCCTCTAGCAATCATTACACCAAAGGGTTGTTTTCCGGCCCCATGAATGATTAATTCTGGTAGATTTTTGACCGCAGTAGGAGTTTCAATTTTAGCGATTATTGCTACTTTTTGCCAATCTTTTCCGAGGCGATTTTTTAATTCCCATTGCAATATTTCAATATCATTGGCTTTTTGGACAAATGAGTAACCAATTAGATCAGCATGAGTCGCCACAAAATCAAGATCTTGGCGATCTTTTTCCGTTAAAGGGTTAAGATCTAATGTGGTATCAGGAAAATTAATTCCCTTATCATCTTTTAATTTTTCTCCTTTGGAACGGGCATGATTAATTCGTAATAATGCTCCTTCTGGCATTAACTCTTCAACGGTTGCCCCTATATGACCATCATCAATCCAAACTGTTTCTCCAATTGTCAGTTGATCGAAAATTTCAGGCAGGGTACAACTTGCTTGGAAATACATTTCATCGGGTGTTTCTGGCTCATTTCTTGTTAATAAAAGACCATCTCCTTGATGAATACGCTTTTTGCTATTTGGCAATAAAACATGATTCAACCTGATTTTTGGACCCCCTAAATCCATCAAAATTTTACAAGTTTTTCCCAGAACTTTTTCCGCTTCACGGATATGATTGATCATGGCTTGCCATTCTGTTTGGGTGTCGTGGGCGCAATTAATTCTGAAACAGTCAGTTCCCCGTTTAATTAAGTCTAAGATTAACTCAAAATCAGTGGCGGCCGTTGTGGGTAACGTAACCATGATGCGGACTTGACGGCTTTCATCTGCATGACCAAAAACTTCATCGGTATGACTTTTTAGGAGGCGATCGCCTTCAAAAAATGCTCTGAGGGGAGGATGTTTCGGTAACAATGTCGGATCTTGGCCACACAAGGCCCCTAAAGTGGCAATGACTCCATCTAAATTGGGTAAAACTCGCGCTTCAATTTGTCCAAGGGAGGAAAGTCCCCAAGGTATTAAGGATAATTGAATTTCTCGCATATCATGGCGACGGAAGGCTAAATAGTAGGCCAAATTAATGGAACTAGGGATAAATGCTTTTCGTTCAATCAGCGATCGCCATTGTTCAAAAATTGCGCTTCCGTCCCTGACAACAGCATGACGCACAGATTGCAACACTTTGAGTAAAATATGAGGGGAAGCGAGTTGTTCTTGTGTTAAGGTTTCTTGGTAAAAATCTATTTTCGACATACTTATTACTCTCCTGATTGTTGGCACTTTTTTAAAGTTCTAAACTTTTAAAGAAAAGTAGCTTAGTTCTTTAATTGAAGCTTGAAAATTATTATTCCACGATGGCCTTTGAGGAGAATTAACGGGGGATTCTCATGAAAGCTAAGTAAAGTATCTAATATCCCCTATTATCTTAATCGTATAAGGTTAAGTCGGGGTTAAAATAACCAAATTCCTATAAGTAAGTCGTCGGAAAAAATTACGGTTAAATAGGAGGTAATGCCACAGACAAGAGTTTTTGCTAGTTTACATTTATTAACAAAAGTTATAGTGATTTATGTTTAGTTACTTAACAGTCTTAGTTTATAATAGAAAAAGAATCATAAAAGATACTGTATATGGACTGGAATTCATCCACCGTTGAAGAAAAAATCAGCTTTAACTTTAAAAATCCCGATCTGCTATTTTTGTCCTTAACTCATCCTTCCTACGCTAAACAAATTGACCAGCCAGAAAATGATAATGAAAGACTAGAATATTTGGGAGATAGTCTACTCAAATTTATTATTGTGGATTATCTTTATCATCACTTTCCCTATTTAACGATTAGCAAACTCACTGCTTTACGAGATAAACTTTTAGAAGGAGAACGATTAACAAAACTTTGGTTTAATCTGGGATTAGGAGAAAGTTATCCATTTATTGTAACTAAAGAAGAAAGACACCGTTTGCGTGTTAAAAGTAGTAACCCCTTTGAAAAAACCCTAAAAGCGTTAGTGGGGGCTATTCATATTGATCGGGGATTTTCTCAAGCTTATAATTGGGTGAATAAACAATTAATTGCGCCTTTATTAGAACGTCATCAAAAAGACTCAAAAGAGCGTGTTTCTCCTGATAAACAAGTAAAACTTCTCGGTGATACTCTTTTTTCTACCATCATCATTGACCATTTATATGGACTGCTTCCATTAGTTAATCCAGGAAGACTTAGCAAATTATCTAAACCCTTAATGAGTAAGGAAAAACAAACAAAATACATTAGTAAAATAACTCCTGAAGATTGGGAAATCATTACAGCTAAAAATGAGAAAACATCTAAAACTTCATTTCCTACCTTATTAGGGACAATATATCTACACTTTGAGCAACAAAATCACAGAACTCGCTATCAAAATACTCAAAAATGGTTAATTGAAAACTGTTTAGATCAGGAAGAACTTTTACAAGAAGCCATTATGTTGTTACTCAAAGATGGTGTTCCTCAAAAGTGGATTGTTAATGAAATTTTGGGATATAAAGGCAAAAATTACGATCAAGGAAGAAAACGTTTTCATGAATTAATGGATCAAAGTGGTGAGATAAAAATTGATGGTGAAGAAGAATAAAAAAACTGGTAGAGGCAATTCATGAATCGTCTCTACTCTTAGATAGTTGAATAACAAAATTTTGATGTTCAGGGGTAGCAATTCCCTGTTGTAATAATTCTAAAACGGCAGCTAAGTCTCCCCTTAATAAAGCATTGATATCTAACCATAAACCATGATAAACTTGACTTTTAATGATCCCTTTTTCATCAGGTTGCAGTTTAATATATTTTTCTTCTTTCAATCTAAACCAATCAAATTCATCATCTTCAACTCGCCAAACTAAATATTCTTGAACTTGATTACGACGATAGGCTTTAAATTTATCATGTAAATCAATGGAAACCGTACTCGCTGCAATTTCAACCACTAATTCTGGCGTACCTTCTACATAACCATCCTCACTAATAATTGATTGTCCTCCTGTTTCTATCCTTAGTAAAGCATCGGGTTGAGGTTCATTTTCAGGATCTAATCTGACAGTACAATTATCTCCTAATTGAACACCATTAGTATAAGCACTATAAAAACCAAGCCATCCCATAATATTAGCATGAGGTGCGCCGTGTTTATTAATTCGTAAAGGAGATCCCATATATACAATTCCTTCTATTAATTCTGCTTTTTTGACATGAGGCATTTGCTGATAACGGGTTTCAAACTCAAGACGAGTTAAGTGATCGCCATTTTCTAAATGACGAATTTTTCTAGTAGGTTTTGTGATACTTTGTGTCATTATTATTCCCCTTAACTTCACTTCTACTATTATATTGTAAATTCGAAAGCTACATTTTCTCCATGACGACGATTAATGATGAATACTTGATGATCTTCTGCGACTTTTTCTAATAGATCGAGGTGAAGGAATCGATGGAGAAACAGCTATTAACCAATTGGGGGAAAATTTACAACAGAATAAAGAAGGGTAATAATGACTCAATATATTATTGCACCCGAAGCCATTCAAGACCTTTTTTATCGCCTGAGTCAAGATACTATAGAAATTATGCGAGTTGTTAGGGGTAATCGTGATTTAGAAGCACTTTTTAACACCGATCAAAAAGATTAAAACTCAAAACTATCTGAGTCTTAAAAGTCATGCAACTCTTTACAAAACTTCACGTCATGGCTATAGTATCTCTACCTGACCCCTTTTTTTTAGGAGTCAATGCCGTTTATATGATATTACTATGAAAATCTTAGTGACAGGTGGGACTGGGTTTCTCGGAACAAACCTCTGTTCTCAATTAGAAGCACAAGGCCACGACTTAATCAAATTAAACTCTAAAAATTGCGATCTGACTCAACCAGATTCGTTATTAAACTTTAACAATGTTAGCTATGATCAAATTTATCATTTAGCCGCTTGGACACAAGCTGGAGACTTTTGTTTGTACCATCCAGGGGAACAATGGATCATCAATCAGCAGATGAATACTAATGTTTTGACCTGGTGGCAAAAACACCAATCCCAAGCTAAATTTATTTGTATGGGAACAAGTTGTGCCTATGATCCCGACTTACCTTTAGTAGAAGAGAATTATCTAACAGGGATGCCTATTAGTAGTCTATTTACTTATGCTATGACCAAACGGATGCTTTATGCGGGACTTTTGGCCTTAAATAAGCAATATGGCTTAAAATATCTCTGTTTAGTACCCTCAACCCTTTATGGGACGGGATATCATACCGATGGACGACAGATGCACTTCATCTTCGATCTCATCCGTAAGATTATTCGAGGTAAACTCTATAGTGAACCCGTAATTCTCTGGGGAGACGGCACCCAATCACGGGAATTGGTTTTTGTCGAAGATTTTGCTAAGCTTGCCATTCAACTCTCCCAAACCGTCGATAATGACATCATTAACATCGGTGCAGGAGAAGAATACACCATCCGACACTTTGCTAAACTAATCTGTGAACGAGTCGGATACGACTTCAACCAGATTGAGTTTGACACCTCTCGTTATGTGGGGGCCAAGTCAAAGTGTTTAGTTGTTAACAAACTTAAGCAATCTTTACCCAATTTCAGCTTAACTCCATTAGAATTAGGATTAACGAAAACGATTGAGTGGTTTTGGCAGGAACAGGAAAAACTGGTACCTGCTAATTAAGTGAGGAAGGAACGGTGAATTATTGGATTCAACATAGGCTAAATAGCCTAGAGCAAGCGTTTAACCCTAAATACTGTCGTGCTGTCGAGCATACCATTGGCTTAATTGCCAGACAGTTTCAAGCTGGTAATAAATTGCTGATTTGTGGAAATGGTGGCTCTGCGGCCGACGCGCAACACATTGCAGCAGAATTTGTGGGACGGTTTCAACTTCATCGTCGGGGTTTACCCGCGATCGCCTTGGGAACTAACCCGGCAACTTTAACGGCTTGGGCTAATGATTACGAGTTTGAAACCATTTTTGCTCGTCAAGTGGAAGCGTTTGCCAAACCAGGAGATATCCTTTGGGGAATTTCTACCTCTGGTAAGTCTGCTAATGTAGTTCGAGCAATGGAAATGGCCAGAGAATTAGGGGTTATTACCATTGGTATGGCCGGAAATAGTGGGGGAAAGTTAAAAGATCTGACTGATTATCCCTTGTTTGTCTCGGAATATCATACCCCCTATGTTCAAGAAATTCACCTCATTAGCTATCATCGTATATGTGAGCAGGTTGAGGCGCAATTGTTTGCTAAATCAGGTTTGGAAGCGCAAATTGCTGTCTAATTAACGGTGAATATGACAACGACGTTTACCCCTTATAAACAACTTCAAAAAGCTCTATTTTTGGATAGAGATGGGGTTGTTATTAAGTACGTCCCTTATTTGAGCAAACCTGAACAAGTTGAGCTTCCCCTCGGTGCAGGGGAAGCTTTAAAGTATTGGCAAAATGCTGGTTATTTATTGATTTTAGTGACTAACCAATCAGGGATAGGAAGGGGTTACTATTGTTTGGATGAGGTGGAAAGGGTACACCGTCATATTTGTGATGAATATGGAAAGTTTGGGGTAACATTTGATGATATTTTTATCTGTCCTCATCATCCTCAAGATAATTGTTTGTGTCGTAAACCTTCCCCCCAAATGCTGATTAATGCCTCTCAAAAACATCAGATTTCTTTGTCTCAATCTTTTTTTATTGGAGATGCACCCAGTGATGTAGAATGTGCCATTAAAGCAGAATGTCAACCTGTTTTAGTTTTGACGGGAAGGGGACAGGAAACCTTGAGGAAACTGAGTGAATATTCTACTAGAATTGAGGTGTTTGAAGGCTTACGAGATACGGTGAAGCTGATTAAATCATGACTAATTATTACCCATGAGTCAAGATGAAGGAAAGGGAGAATTATTACCAATATTTGTGTCTTTAATTCCTAATTTGATGGGGGGTGAGGGCCACATTCTTCCCTATCATAAAGCTGTTGGTCAAGCGGTTAAACAGTTGGGATGGACTCATTTTGTTGCTGTTCCCTATAATAGCAAAGTTGATGATTTACCGATGGGTTGGGATCAAGTTTTAAGTAATTATGATTTGGAAAAAGAAGGGAGTTTAGGGGATAAGTTTTTAAGTATTCAGGGTACTTGGGCATTAGGAAAAAGTATGGCTGATTATTTAAACAGTCAAATTATTCCCCAGTCAAGATCATCAATTATTTTTTTTGAACGGTTTATTCATTTACAATTATTGGCTTTATTAATTGCTTTATTTTTGGTTAAAACTGATAATTTATCGGTTTGGTTACTTTATCGGAGGGATACCCATAAAGATCAAACTCGATGGATTTATAAACTGCTTAATTCTTTGGTTAAATGGCGATTAAAAAGTCATAAATTCCAACTATTAACTGATAGTGAATTGCTCAGTCAATCCTTAACTAATTATTTTCAAGAATTAGTTAAGGTGATGCCTATTCCTCATACCGATATTATTAATTATACCACAAACTTAAGTGATAATGCTACAATTTTGTGTTGGTGGCCGGGTTCCCCTAGGGAAGAAAAAGGCTGGACAGTTATTAACCGATTAATTAGTTATTCAGGGGAAGAAACCCAAAATCTTAATTTAGTTTGTGCTGAAAGTTCCCAGTTAAAATCAGTTAAAAATGGTGTAGATTTAAAATTAATCAAAACTCATTTAACCAGGGATGAATATCATTATTGGTTTGGGTTAAGTAAAGTGATTTTATTACCTTATAATTCTCCCGCTTATCAAGCTAGGACATCAGGGATTTTTACAGAATGTATTATGGCTGGTAAAATTCCTTTGGTCACGGATCAGACTTGGATGGCCTATGAATTGCTTAAATATAATTTAGCAGAATTAGTGATTGATTGGCAAGAGGCAAAAACTGTTTTTGAATTAATCAAAACCATTGTTAAAAATGACATCATTCGAGATAAAATACAAGCCATGCAACGAAGTTATGAACAATTCCACTGTGTTGATAACTATGCTAATATCATGGACAAGCTATTTCAGGAGAAAGTTGATTAACAAGAATGTTTAAAGTTTGTGTTGACGGAACACCCATTAGAGGCAAATTAACAGGTATTGGCGTTTATACTTTAAACTTAATTAACGCCTTATATCAATTACAAGAAAGGGAAAACTTTACCCTAGATATTTATTTTCATCCTTCCGTTAAAAATTGGTTACTGAGAAAGTTATCAACCCCTGAATTATTAAGTCACTATCCTCAAGTTTCTTCCTTTCCTATTCCGGTGAGTTTAGCAAATTTATTGGCTAAATATTCTCCAGTTGTTTTACCTTATTTTGATCGGTATTTAGAGCAACCTAATATTATTCATGGAACAGATCATTATGTTTATCCTTACCGTAAAGGGGTAAAAGTAATGACTATTCATGATCTCACTTTTATTAAATATCCTAAATATTCCACCACTATTGTTAAGGGGTATCTGGAAAGAATTAAGCGGTGTTTAAAGTGGACAAATTTAATTATAACCTTTTCTGAGAATACTAAAAAAGATATTGTAGAATTACTCCATGTTAACCCAGATATCATTTATATTACACCCCAAGCAAGTCGTTATTCTGCTAATTATTTAACTCGTAAATTAATTTATGATCATCGAGATGTGATTGATTATTATTTATATAAACCCTATTTTCTTTTTGTTAGTACCTTAGAACCCAGGAAGAATATTTTAACGCTAATTGAAGCATTTGAATATTTAAAAAATAATTATAAAATTCCCCATCAGTTAATATTAGTTGGTAAAAAAGGCTGGAATTATCAAGGGATTTTAGATAAGATTGAAGCATCCAATTTTAAAGAGGATATCCAACATTTAGATTATTTATCGGATGAATTAGTGGCTTTATTTTATAATCAAGCAGAAGCTTTTATTTATCCTTCTTATTATGAGGGGTTTGGTTTACCTGTGTTAGAAGCAATGACATTAGGTGCGCCTGTTATTGCCTCTGATACCTCCTCTTTACCGGAAGTTGGAGGAGATGCGGCTTTATATTTTAATCCTTATGATTATCATGAATTAGCTCAAAAAATGTTAAAAGTGATTGATGATTCTTTTTTGAGAAAGGAGATGATAAATAAGGGTAAAAAGCAAGCACAAAAGTTCTCTTGGGAAAGGACAGCACAAGCGACTTTGAAAGCTTATCAATCAACCGATCAGGATTTTTAGGATGATGGGATTAGCAGGATTAGGTTATGATTAGGATTGGGATGGGATTAATTATTAGTTGTATTTATTGTCTAAGAGAATGAACCAAGATTCAAAATTATTGATTAATCTTTCCTTACTGTTATCAAAACCGACAGGTATAACTGTTTATGCTAACAATGTTTTTCCTTATTTAAAGTCTTTACAACCGACTTTATTAGCTTCTCAACAATATCAAGATTTTAATACCTATTTAGTACCGAATAATTTAACTCCAGAGCAAGGAACTAAAGGTCATTTAAGCCGCTTAATTTGGACACAGTTTAGCTTACCTAAACTTTATACAAAACTGCAAGCGTCTCTGTTATTTTCTCCTGTCCCTGAAGCTCCTTTATATAGCAAATGTCGTTCAGTTGTAATGGTTCATGATTTAATTCCTTTGCGCTTTCCTAACAAAAAATCTCCCTTAACTCCTTATTTTAAATATTATATTCCTCAAGTTCTTAAACAAGCTGAACATATTATCTGTAATTCTCAAGCAACAGCAAAAGATATTCATGATATGTTTAAAATATCTACCAATAAAATTACGCCTATTCTACTTGCTTATGATCAACAACACTTTAAACCTTTAGATAGAAAAAAAGATGCTGTAACTATTCCCTATTTTCTTTATTTAGGTCGTCATGACCCCCATAAAAATGTTAACCGCATTGTTGAAGCTTTTGCCAAACTAAAAAATAACCAAAATTATCAACTTTGGTTAGCTGGCCCAACGGATAAACGTTATACTCCTAAATTAATACAACAAGCACAAGAATTAGGCCTTGAAAAACGAGTAAAAATCCTTGATTATGTAGAATATGAACAGTTAGCTATATTATTAAATCAAGCATTAGCTTTAGTGTTTCCTTCTTTATGGGAAGGGTTTGGTTTTCCTGTTTTAGAAGCAATGGGTTGTGGTACTCCTGTTATTACTTCTAATATTTCTTCCTTACCTGAAGTCGCAGGAGAAGCAGCCTTATTAATTGACCCTTATAATGTAGAAGAAATAACAGCAAGTATGGAAAAAATTGCTAGAGATGATGAGTTGCGATCGCAGTTAAAAACCCTAGGGTTACAACAGGCTAAAAAATTTAGGTGGGAACAGACGGGAAAACAGACCCTAGAAATTCTCGAAAAGTTTGTGTAAGCTACAGTATAAATAAGAATAAGTGTTGAGGAGTTTTATGGAAATTGGTGTCCCTAAAGAGATTAAAGATCAAGAATTTCGGGTTGGGTTAAGTCCCAATAGTGTTAGAGTATTATGCGATCGCGGACATCAAGTTTTTATCGAAACAGGTGCAGGAGTGGGGGCCGGGTTTACAGATGAAGATTATCATCAAGCAGGGGCCAAACTCGTTACCACCGCAGCAGAAGTATGGATGAAAGATTTAGTGGTGAAAGTAAAAGAACCCCTTTCCCCAGAATATCCTTACCTCAAAACCACCAAATTACTCTTTACCTATCTTCATTTAGCAGCAGAAAGACAGCTAACAGAAGCATTATTATCATCAAAAATAACAGCTATTGCCTACGAAACCGTCGAACTACCAGACGGAAGACTTCCCCTACTAACCCCCATGAGTATCATTGCAGGACGCTTATCTGTGCAGTTTGGGGCGCGATATTTGGAAAAACAACAAGGAGGTCGTGGAGTCCTTTTAGGGGGCATTCCTGGGGTTTCTGCGGGGCGTGTGACCATTTTAGGGGGTGGTGTGGTAGGTACAGAAGCAGCCCGTATTGCAGTGGGAATGGGGGCGCAAGTCCAAATATTTGACATCAGTGTGGAGCGTTTAGCCTATTTAGAGACGATTTTTGGCTCACGGGTAGAATTGCTCTATAGTAACGCTTCTGCCATCGAAAAGGCGGTTCCTAAGGCAGATTTATTGATAGGTGCAGTCTTAGTGACGGGAAGACGGGCCCCTATTCTGGTTTCTAGGGAATTAGTGGCTAAAATGCACCCTGGTTCGGTTATTGTAGATGTGGCGGTAGACCAAGGGGGATGTATCGAAACCCTACGCACCACGTCCCATAGTAAACCTACTTATGTCGAGGAAGGGGTTGTGCATTTTGGGGTTCCTAATATGCCAGGGGCCGTTCCTTGGACTGCAACTCAAGCTTTGAATAATAGTACCTTACCCTATGTGTTGAAATTGGCTAATGAGGGGTTAGGGGCCTTAGATAAAGATGCTAGTTTAGCTAAAGGGTTAAATGTCAAAGATGGGGTGTTAATTCATCCCGCAGTAAAAGAAGCCTTTCCCGATCTTAAATGATAAGGTAGGGTGGGCATTGCCCACCCTACAGATTAATTATATCTATATCAAACCTTGTAACACTTTTGTATTTTTAATCTATAAAATTTTAGCTTCTCATGGGCAAAAAAGTATCAAACTATACCAAAAAACCGGGTAGTTTTGGTGCTTTAGGGCAAAATTTGTCAGAATAATTCTCAATAAATAACGAGAGAATGGGACTTGAAAAACTGTAGTATTTTTTGTGCTAGAATGAGAAAGTGGAAGATATGTTAGGGGTATACTGTCTTAAATGTCACCCTATCCAAACAGTAAGCAAACAGATGGAAAATAGCGAATTTCGGGAAAGAGAACCCATTTCCAGCTTATTTCTATATTACCTATTCAAAGGCTCAATCATTGTCCCAACCTTTTATAGTTACTTTCGTGGACGGGTGTATGGGAGAGAAAATGTCCCCATGAAACACCCTTTAGTGGTGGTGAGCAATCATGCCAGTTATTTTGATCCGCCCCTTCTAGGTTCTGGTATGGGTCGTCCTGTGGCTTTTATGGCCAAAGAAGAATTATTTGAAATTCCCATCTTAAAGGAGGGAATTCGCTTATATGGGGCATATCCCGTCAAAAGAGGAGCAGGAGATCGCGGGGCCATTCGTTCAGCGATCGCAGCCCTCAAAGATGGGTGGTTAGTGGGGATTTTTATGGAAGGAACCCGCACCGTAGACGGGCGAATTAATGACCCCAAATTAGGGGCGGCCATGATTGCTGCTAAAGCGCAAGTTCCCTTACTTCCCGTCTCTTTATGGGGAACAGAAAAAATCCTACAAAAAGGGTCTTCTTGGCCTCGTCCTGTACCTATTACAATCCGTATTGGGGAAGTCATTAATCCCCCCCAATCTAGTAAACGCAAAGACTTAGAAAGTGTGACGGAAAAATGTGCCATGATTATCAATCAAATGCACGATCTTGGACGTTAATAATTAATTAGTATTAGCAATAGAGGGAGAATTTGCCAGGGCAAGAGAAGCGGCTTTCATAACATCAAGATCAGCAGGTTGCCAATGTTTAGTATCCTGGCAATTATGGGCAATTAATAGACCCCATAGCCCCAAATTATTAAGCACAGGAACGACTAAATTAGCACGCACTTGTAACCGTTGTAAAAACTCTCGATGACAAGGGGTAATAGGTTCGATTTCAATATCATCTATCGCTCTAATTCTACCCTGTTCATACCAACTCGCATAATCTCCATTAAAGCAATCATCTGGCCCCGTCGATCCTAAAATTGAAAATTGTTTTGACTGTAATGCTTCATAGGTAACTTGTCCCGTCCAATGACGATAAAAATAATATAAAACAACCCGATCTACTTTGAGGGTATTTCTTAAATCATGGGTTGTTTCATACACCAAACGATCTCTATCTAAAGCAGAAGTTAATCGTTGGGTGATACGTTTTAAAGCAGGATCAGACATGGACTTTTTAGGCAACAATAGTTATCATATTCCAAATTCTACTATAACAATAAATTCACGAATAAATTTTTCAACCTAACTCAATTATTTTTATGGCGACTCTGACATTTCCCTGGGACAAAATTACGACGGAACTCTCTCATCTTGAGATTATCACCGATCCAATTCAACTCACCAAACTTTCCCTAGACTATTACCATTTTAGCCCCATCCTCCAACAAAAACTCCAGGATAAACGGGGAAAGTTAGTGATTCGTCCCACAACAGAAGCAGAAATTATCGAAATTGCCCAAACTTGCCTTAAATACAAAGTTCCTCTCACTGTTCGAGGGGCCGGAACGGGAAATTATGGTCAATGTATTCCCCTGGAAGGCGGAATCATTTTGGATACGACCAAAATGAACCAAATTCACTGGATAGAAAAGGGAGTCGCTTGTGTCGAACCTGGGGTCAAAATGGCAGCCTTTGATCAGCAAGCAAGGCAAATGGGGTGGGAACTACGCATGGCCCCTTCTACCTACCGTATCGCTACGATAGGGGGCTTTATTGGGGGGGGAAGTGTGGGTATGGGATCAATTACTTATGGACAATTACGCGATCGCGGTAATCTCCAGGCTCTAAGAGTTGTTACCTTAGAAGATGAACCCTGTATTATTGAATTACGGGGAGATGAAGTACAAAAAGTCAATCATGCTTATGGTACAAATGGCATTATTATTCAATTAGAAATACCTTTGGCCCCTGCTTATCCTTGGGCAGAAATTATTGTAGTTTTTGATGATTTTATGCAAGCTGCTAGGTTTGGTCAAGGGTTAGGGGATAGTGATGGCATTGTGAAGAAATTAATCAGTATTCATTCGTCCCCAATTTGTCGTTATTTTCACCCATTACAGGATTATTTACCTTTAGATAAACATGGTGCTTTATTGATGGTATCTGAATATGATTTAGAAGCATTTCATGATTTAGTTTATGAATATAAGGGAGAAGTAACTTATCTAAAAACTGCCCAAGAAGCGAGTAAAGGAACCAGTTTATTAGAGTTTACTTGGAATCATACCACTCTTCATGCTCGGAGTATTGATAACACCTTAACTTATTTACAAACTTTTTACTTTACGTTAGATAGGGTTGAGCATTTTTATCAAGAGTTTGGGGATGAAGTAATGATTCATTTAGAGTTTATTAAACTTAATGGTAAAGTGATTCCCGCCGGGTTACAATTAGTCAGATTTACGACAGAAGAAAGACTTAATGAAATTATTCGTTATCATGAAGAAAATGGGGCAGGAATTGCTAACCCCCATACTTATATTTTAGAAGATGGAGGCCGAAAAGTTATTGATTTTGAGCAATTAAACTTCAAAAAAGAAGTTGATCCCTATGGGTTAATGAATCCTGGTAAAATGAAAGCATGGATAGACTCATAATCTAAAAATAGTGACTCACAATTAAATCATGAAAACTAAACCAGTTTGCCATCATTGTGAAGGAAAAGGCTATATTTCTATTCGAGATTGTAGTGCAGAAATTCAACGAGAAGAAACCTGTGTATTCTGTCATGGTACGGGAACTTTAACGGAGGAAGAAAAAGAAGATTAGATGCTTTCATCTGAGCAATAAGCTAAGCTGTTAAGCATCTAAATGGCTAGTTTAGACTGCGGGAGAGCAGGGAGTAGGGAGCAGAGAGAAAGGGGTTGATCGTTTGTACCAAAACTTTAAATAAGGGGTTTTAATCTCTTAGATGAATAAAAAAGGGAAATCTTTAAATTAACTATGATTTCGACATTGTTCCACTAAGCCATCAAACCCTTCCCAAATTTGATCATCAGATGCTTGAATAAGTCCAAAAGCAAACTTAGTTTTTTTCTCAATTTCTAACACTAACATCTTTTGTGATGGCTCAAATTTATAGGAAAGTGTCGCTGCTACCGTACCATCAGAGATCATCGGTTGATTTCTCACTTTAAGTTCAATAGTACCATCATTTTCCCCATAATATTCAGCCCAACCTTGATTAGATCCGTTGGAATCGGGGGGTTTGATGCACTCATTGAACTGCTTCTGATTGATGTTTTCATATTGTCTCAGAGATTTAGCCATAGCTGGAAACATTACCCCCATACTCAACCCACAGGAAACAGTCGTCAGTGCAGCGATAAAGCGGATTTGACTTGACATATAAATATTCATAGTGGCACTGCAAATTAGCGTTTCATGTATGATAGCGGGTTTCACTGAGAGCAACGAAACCAAAAATACAATTTAAGGAAAATTCAAGATTTCCCCCTACCCACAGGTTATAAAGTTATCTCTACTAATCCTTGACAGTAACTAATTAACTGTTCAAGGCGATCGCTGATCTTTTGTAACCGTTGTTGTGTCGTCCCTGCTTGACGAGAAGACTGTAAAAATAAGAGATCAGTTCCCAAAAGTCTTAACATTCGGTGAATTTCCGTTTTGGCAGACTGTTGTAAAGCGATCGCGCTAGAATCTAAATCTTCCAAAGTCACCCCCATGATCTCTTGTTCAAACACCTGCTGTACCTGCTCAAACCTTGTCCTAAGGCCATCAATTTCTAAATCCTTGGCCCTGACTTGTTCCTGGAGGTTTAATAAAGCTTCCCCTAGGTTGGTATAGGATTGGTGAGAAAATTTCGGTAACATTAAACACCATATTGCGCTAAAATTTGTAAACTAATATTAAACTTTTTGAGCGACTTTAACTAATCTGAATCTGTTCTTAAACTGAAATTATTAAAATATAGCCTCACTTTTCAGCCCAAAGACAGTGCTGATGGTAAAAATAGAACTTAAGCGGCAGTAAAACTCATCCTTTGCCCCCTGAGTTTCCCATCAGAGAATAATTCGCGTTTTAACTCACTAATCATCGTTATCTCAATCTATCCCTTGCTTAAGTCATTACTTCTATGAACGCAGTTACTCTTCCTGATCCCAAACCTGATTCCAAACCCGTTGAACTGATCCTTCCTGACTGGTTAAGCCAATGTTTGATAGAGTATCAAACGAATCAAAGTAGCCAGGATCTTGGTTTAATCTGCCGCGCCTTTAATTTTGCCTATCAACTCCATGAAGGACAGTATCGCAAGTCAGGGGAACCTTACATTGCTCATCCTGTGTCAGTCGCTGGTATACTGAGGGACTTAGGGGGTGATAAAGCCATGATCGCAGCAGGATTCCTGCATGATGTGGTTGAAGACACAGAAGTCACCGTAGAAGAAATAGAAGAGAGATTTGGCCAAGAAGTTCGACTCTTGGTTGAGGGAGTCACAAAGTTATCAAAATTTAACTTTTCGAGTAAAACCGAACAACAGGCCGAAAATTTTCGGCGAATGTTTTTGGCCATGGCCCAAGATATTCGGGTGATTGTGGTAAAGTTAGCTGATCGCCTCCATAATATGCGAACCTTAGAGGCCCTAAACCCAGATAAACAAAAACGTATTGCTCTAGAAACCAGAGAAATTTTCGCCCCCTTAGCCAACCGTCTCGGAATTTGGCGATTAAAATGGGAATTAGAAGATTTATCCTTTAAATATTTAGAAGCTGACGCTTATCGAGAAGTTCAGAATCATGTCTCTGAAAAACGGGCAGATCGAGAAACCCGTATCGAAACCGTCAAAAGCATTTTACAGCAACGACTCCAAGAAATTGGCATCCACGTCATAGAATTACAGGGACGACCCAAACACCTCTACGGCATTTATTATAAAATGCAGAGGCAGCATAAAGGCTTTCATGAAATTTATGATATCGCTGCCTTACGAATCATTGTCGAAAGCAACGAAGAATGTTATCGGGCCTTAGCCATTGTTCATGACGCATTTCGACCCATTCCTGGCCGATTTAAGGATTATATCGGACTGCCTAAACCCAACCGCTATCAGTCCCTACATACAACTGTAGTGGGGTTAAATGGTCGTCCCCTAGAAATCCAAATCCGCACCATAGAAATGCACCATATTGCTGAATATGGAATCGCGGCCCATTGGAAGTACAAAGAAACTGGCGGCTCTGATCAGATCCTATCCCAAGAAGATGAAAAATTTACTTGGTTACGGCAACTTTTAGAATGGCAAAAGGATCTTAAAGATGCTCAAGAATACGTTGACAATCTCAAAGATAATCTCTTTGACGATGATGTTTATGTCTTTACCCCCAATGGTGATGTTGTTTCTTTATCCAGAGGGGCCACAGCAGTAGATTTTGCCTATCGCATTCATACTGAAGTGGGAAACCACATGAAAGGGGCGCGGATCAATGGAAAATGGTCAGTTTTAGATAAACCTTTGCATAATGGGGATATTGTCGAAATTATCACCCAGAAAAATTCCCATCCTAGTTTAGACTGGTTAAACTTTGTTGTCACCCCCACGGCCCGCAACCGTATTCGTCAATGGTATAAGCGATCGCGTCGAGAAGAAAATGTCTCCCGTGGTCGGGAAATGTTAGAAAAAGAATTAGGGAAAAGTGGCTTAGATGCCCTACTGAAATCTGACCCCATGCAAGCGGTGGCGGAACGCTGTAATTATCAAGCTGTCGAAGATTTACTGGCGGCCCTAGGCTATGGAGAGATTACCCTTAACCAAGTGGTCAACCGTGTTCGAGAAGCCACCGTTAAGGCACAACAAGGGGATGTTTCCGCCATTACCTTACCCACAGCCTCCCCTTCCCCTCTATGCCCTACCAAACCTAATAAGTCCCCGATTGTCGGTGTGGAAGGATTGGTCTATCATATTGCAGGTTGTTGTCATCCCTTGCCTGGTGAACCGATTATGGGGGTGGTGACGCGAGGGGCCCGAGGCATTTCTATTCATGCTCAAGGCTGTTCTAATGTTGAAAGTGTACCGGGGGAACGCTTAATCCCTGTCCGTTGGAACATCACTGATGACAAAGGGTGTCTACCCACTTATCCCGTAGATATTTCAATTGAAGCCATTGATCGGGTGGGTGTCCTCAAGGATATTCTGTCACGGGTGAGCGATCACCATGTCAATGTGCGAAATGCTGGGGTCAGAACCAGTCGCAATAAACCCGCGATGATTAATTTACGCATTGATATCCGCGATCGCCAACAACTAGAATGTTTAATTAATAACATCAGAAATATGAGCGATATTTTGAATATTCATCGGGTGAATGGGGTGGAATTTTAAGAAATTTAACAGAATTGTTTTCTGGATATTTGTGAGTAAAATTGAAGTCAAAAGGACAACCTGAATTTATTCAGGAGGAAATACTCATGAATGAAAATCCTCACAATGATTCAACAACCCATTCTGAAGATCACATCGAACGTCAACAAGAAATTCAATTACAAGAAGAAGAATTAAGATTACGACAAGAAGAACGTCGTATCAACAATGTCCGTCGTACGGTCATGATCAATCGCTTGCTTCGAGGAATGTTTTTCTTGGTGGCAGCCCTAGAAAGTTTATTGGCTCTCCGTTTCATTTTAAAGCTTGCTGGAGCCAACCCAGACAATTTATTTGCTCAAGTTATTTATGGTTGGTCAAATCCCTTTATTTACCCCTTTAACAACCTGTTCGGAGAACCCGCAGTGAGTGGCAACATCATTGAATTTAACACCATTGCTGCCATGATTATTTATGGACTGTTAGGAACTTTAGGCACAAGATTGGTGGAGATTATCGGCGATCGTTAAAAAAGGGAGATATTATAGGTATTGCTCAATACATAGAAAAAAAAATATGTCAAGCATTTGTAATACTTATTTGCAGTTTGTAAAAAAATGTTACATAATGGGAGTGAAGGAGATAAAGCAAAGACTAAAAGCTACTCTCCTAGTAGATACAGTGTCAATAGACTCCAAGAGGAATCATGGCTTACACAGCAACCAATCCAGCTACAATTCTAAACAACCAAGCTGTTGACGTTACCTCTGTAACAGCAAGATTTCAACGTCTCAGCACCGACGACAAACTCGGTTTGCTCTGGGTTGCCTACACAGAAATTGGACGTTCTATCACCCCTGCCGCTACTGGTGCAGCCCGTTTACAATTTGCTGAAGGGATTCTCAACCAAGTCAAACAAATGTCCCAAGACGAGCAACTGAAGTTTATGCGGGATTTGGCTAATAAAGTAAGCACCCCCATCACCCGTGCTTATGGAACCCTCACCAACAATACCAAATTAGCTTTCTGGTATCAACTAGCTGAACTTATGGAATCTGGTGTTGTCATTCCTGTCCCTCCCTACTATCAGTTGACCCAAGAAGCAAATGCTGCGTTAGTAGCGATTCAAAGCCTAGATTTTAATCAACAAATTACTGTCTTACGCAACGCCGTGGTTGATATGGGAGTTGATCCCCTGGCGTAATCGTTTATATCTATTTTCCCTAATCTCCTAACCGTGAAAGAGCAGAACTTCCTGCTCTTTCTTTTAGTCCTAGACCTATTAAATGTAAATATGACTGTACTTGAACAAACTCAAATAGAAGGCATCACTGAACCCGTAATTGAACGTTATTTTCAGACACTAAACTCAGGAGAATATAACCAAACAGCTAGATTATTTGCTGCTGAAGGTGTTTTACATCCTCCTTTTGAGTCTCCTCTGGTGGGACAAGACGCGATCGCAATTTATTTACAAACAGAAGCCAAGGGGATGAAACTCCACCCCCGTCAAGGTAAGGTCGAAACCATAGAAAAGGAACACATCCAAGCTAGAATTACAGGAAAGGTACAAACCCCCCTATTCGGCGTTAATGTGGCCTGGACATTTGTTCTTAACCCTGTTCAAGAAATTATTTCCGTTGAAGTTAAGCTCTTAGCTTCTTTAAGTGAATTAGCTGGTTTGCAACGTTAAATAGCATAAGCAGGTTGCCTAAAAGCAGCCTCTAAAAGCTTACGTCCCAATTCTAGATCTTTTGCTGAAGGAATCCAATCAGGATGAGCAGTCATCAGTAAGGTTTCCATGGCTTCCTTATCAAAAAGATGCCAAACCAACGCGCCGTTAACTCTTCCCTGAATAGCATAACAATTGCTACTAATACATTGAATAGTAAAGCCGCCAACCATACGCTGGATAACCATTTTTTCTTGCGGTTGAAGAGAACGGAAATGTAGAATCACTTCTTTTAATTCCTGGACGGATGACACCCATAAACCAGGAATAACCACTTGTAATCGTTGATTGCCATTAACAGCTAACCAATAGCGTCGAGAAGGATCAACCCCTTCTAACCAGGGTGAGGAATCATCAAGGCGATAGCGGGGCGAGAGGATAAAGGGCTGCGTCATCATTGATATCTTTATCGCTAGAATTCTGAGCAAGTTTCCGTTAATTTTCGGATCTGTTGTTTCAGATTCTAAAGGCTTATCGCAAAAGTGCCAGATAAGTTTACAAAACTTATCTTAAAGTCTCTAGATTGCGATTCTTAGGGTGATATCAATAGTTCTAGTTAAGAGGGTTTCGGATAACTTCTGGCATAATAATCAGACGCAACCACCTCAAGCACCTCTCCTTCCCCTAACAGGGGATAAACGCAATTTACCCGATTTTCCCAAACAATATGAGCAATTTCGTAATCAGGGCAGTTAATGCGATAAGTGGTATCTGAAACCACTGAGAGACGACACCCTCTTGGTAAAAGTATAGAGAGTAGTAGTTGAAGATTTTGGGGGCCTAAATTGTTGGAAGCCATGTATCTGAAAAGTTTTTATATTTTTTTAAGACTTATTCTCGATTGTACAAGGTAGTTGTCAATCTTTGATATATTTTGCTGTCTTAACGAGAATTTTATTTAGGCTAATTCCCTGAAATGTTGCTAAATACTTAATATTTGTTTACAATATTTTACATAACATCACCTATTTTGCTATCCATCATGAAAAGCAACAACCAAAACGAAGGAAAATTCGGCTTTACAGGCTACGCTGAAAACTGGAATGGTCGCCTGGCCATGATTGGCTTTGTCTCTGCTTTAATTGTGGAATTAGTAACAGGTCAAGGGGTACTCCATTTTTGGGGAATTCTGTAACGAAATATTCCCATTTTTGTCAATCTCATTGCTATTACTGGGTTTCTTTGCAGAAATCCAGTTTTTTGTCTTAAACAGGACTTACGCATCAGCACTACTCGTATTAATAATTCTTGATTCTCTTCTATGCACAATCGGGCTGATTTGTCAATCCACAAGTATTTATGCTAAAACATTATTTAGTACATTTGCTCAAATAAACCAGTAAAAAATAACTTAACGAGGAATCAAAACAGAAAATTTTAAGACTATTCAACGAAATAATGATACTTGTAAGGAATATATTCAGGACAAGACACACTGGCCGTAGATTTTTAACTATTAAACATCATACCATAAAGGCGTAACTTCGTTAGCTATTGCTAAAGATTTTCATTACTTGTCAAGAGCAGTCTACGGGAAATGATTGAAATTTCAAAATACAAGAGCATTAATATATAACTTTATTTTATGTAAAAATCTAAACTTAAATCCGATCAACCATAAAAGCTGATCGGAGTCATTAACGCTGAAAACAAAGTTCAGAAAAACCTTTACTCAAGCTGTTACCGAATATATTCCTTGAGAATACTATTACGATTGGGATGACGTAATTTTCGGAGAGCTTTGGCTTCAATTTGCCGAATACGCTCACGGGTAACATTGAAAATCTGCCCGATTTCCTCTAGGGTTTTCATCCGTCCATCATCTAAGCCATAGCGTAACCGTAAGACATCCCGTTCCCTCGGACTCAAAGTGTCCAGCACATTCTCTAGGTCTTCCCGTAGGAGATTTTTAGAGACTTCATCTTCTGGGGTTTCTCCATCCGCTTCAATAAAATCCCCCAAACGGGAATCTTCTTCTTTCCCGATGGGGGTTTCTAACGAGATAGGTAATTGAGCCGATTTAGCGATGAACCGTAACTTTTCGATGGTCATTTCCATGCGGGTAGCAATCTCTTCCTCCGTGGGTTTACGACGCATTTCCTGAGAAAGAATCTTTGTCGTTTTCTTAATGCGGGAAATAGTCTCGTAAAGATGAACCGGAAGACGAATTGTCCGAGACTGATCAGCGATCGCCCTGGTAATTGCCTGACGAATCCACCAAGTGGCATAAGTTGAGAACTTATAACCCTTTTCATGATCGAATTTTTCTGCTGCCCGAATTAATCCGAGAGAACCCTCTTGAATTAAATCCTGGAAAGACAGACCTCGATTCATGTATTTTTTGGCGATAGAAACCACCAAACGAAGGTTAGAATGAACCATCTTATCCTTAGCTTTGCGGCCCAAATAAAGACGACGCTTAAACTTAGGCAGATAAGACTTCAAGGCTAAGTTCCAGGATTTCTCCAAATCAGCGAGAATCTCTGGTTTTTTGAGACTAGCGGTAATTTCAGACCATTTAGGCTCTTTTGACGACTGAGCGCGGAGCATTTCCTCAGAGGTTTCCCACTGAAAGATTCGTTTGCCCCATTCTGTCTCCGTTGGCTCCTTGTCCAGTTCCTCCCAGAGAGCTTCCCTGATGCGCTCTAACTTCAGTAAATCGGCGATTTTCCGGGCCAGTTCAATTTCTTCTTCAGCGCGCAAGAGTCGAATACGACCTATTTCTTGCAGATAGACCCGAATTGAATCCTCAGTGTAAGGCTTTTTCTTACTAGGATCTCGACGACGAGAAGCACTGATCTTTCGGGTTTTTTTTCCTTCCGGTTCAGTCATTGCCTCATCGAGTACGTCATCAGTTACGTCATCTATGTCTTCATCAATAAAGAACGCTACATCCATCTGAGGCTCATTCAGGGTTAGTAGGTCATTAGCCTGCGTCATGCCGTTTTCCTCTTGCTCCTTCAGTGCAAAACTAGAAGATAGGGTGAATTATTAGTTGAGTTAAGTCAGTGAGTCTAACTCGATTACTTTTAGGATAAACTTAATTTTCTTGAAGGGGATCAATGTTTGGGCTTCTTTTGTTTGGGAGAATTATCATCAGAATAATCATGTGTCATCCTTGCTATAATCGCCGTCACTCCATCGTCCCAGGTCAAGAAAATTAAAGACCTATCCGATTGTAGCCTCGATTACAAAAAATCGGGAACGGTTTTTGATTTAATGGCAAAAGATTCCATAAATTTTTGGGTATGTTACCAGAGGTTAGAGATGGGAAGCCATTTGAGTTCATAATGATAGAAAAGTGTCTAACGACAATGGGGAAGTTGACTAATGTTAATTCACGTCATTGGGGAATGTCACGGATTAGTTAGTCTTTGAGTGAATTCAGCTACCTTATGGGCGGAAAAACCTCTCATGAGAGTTAACTGACTTCAGCTAAGGATCGTAATGAGTAAACAAGCCATACCTGGTCGCTATTGCCACCGGGTAATTCTCCTCAGCACTGGTTGAATCTTCAGCTATTGTAATGAATTCTCATCGAAAGTGTCCCTAGATTATCCTTTCGCAACGTTTGATGGTTGAGAAAAGTCTGGTACGTTTGTTCCTGGTAGGTGAAAATATTAGTGTGTTTACTCATACGTTAGCAAAGTTTTTTGCCTGTCGATCAGATCCGGGCAAACAAATATGATGAAATATCAAAATTCGATGACCCTAATTGGTCGATTTGTCAGTCCAAATTTCAATTGGGCTAGTCAGTTACTTTTCCTTTGTAAACGCAAGTAACAACACAGTGCAGTGATACATATCACAGAAAAGCTGAAGGCTTGCTGGGTAGGCTTGTCCAGATTTTACAACACGGGGAAGGCTAAGACAGAAATCCCTATTCCCCAAGCTAAGCCAACCAAAACTTGAAAAGGCGTATGTCCCAGCAACTCTTTTAACCGTTCTTCCGCATTAAGATGATGAGCGTCGTGAAGAAACTCATCGAGTAATTGGTTCAGAATACGTGCTTGTTTCCCGGCTGCTTGACGGACTCCTGCCGCATCGTACATGACAATGACGGCAAATAAAGAGGCGATCGCAAATTCCGCACTTTCCCAACCTTTGGTAAGGCCGACACCTGTAGCTAAGGCACCCACTAAAGCTGAGTGGGAGCTAGGCATTCCCCCTGTACTCATGAAAAAGCGAAAATTGATTTTTCGATGACGAATCAATTCAATAATCACTTTTAACCCCTGAGCCGAAAAACAAGCGATTAAGGAAGCTAAGAGTATTTTGTTTTGAAGAATTGTTTCAACATCCTGCATAATATATGGTGAGGGAAAAATTTAGTTTTTGCGGGTAACAATAAAGTGGGCGATCGCCGCTAAGGGGGCTGCTTTATCCCCATAAGGAGTCAATTGAGCGATCGCTTCATCAACTAGGGTTTGGGCTTGTTTTTGAGATTCTTCGATGCCCCAAATACTAGGATAGGTGGCTTTTTGCGCCCGTTCATCTTTCCCTGCGGTTTTACCAAGCTCTTCTAAGGTTGCCGTGACATCTAAAATATCATCCACAATTTGAAAAGCCAAACCGATATTCTGGGCGTACTGGGATAACCGTTGGACATCATCAGCAGAAGCACCTGCTAAAATTGCTCCAGACACCACAGAAGTCTCTAATAAAGCTCCGGTTTTATGAATATGAATTGATTTTAATGTCTCAACTGTAACATCTGATTTCCCTTCAGATTCGAGATCTAAGACTTGACCCCCCACTAACCCAGCGGCCCCGACGGTACGCCCTAAACGAGCAATTACGTCAACCAGGTTAGGCAAATCTACATTACGGGTTTGGGTGGCAACGTGTTCAAAGGCGTAGGATAATAGGCCATCTCCGGCCAAAATAGCGATATCTTCCCCATAAACTTTGTGATTCGTCAATTTTCCCCGTCGATAATCATCATTATCCATGGCGGGGAGATCATCATGAATTAAAGACATGGTGTGAATCATTTCCAAAGCACAGGCCGTAGGAAGTGCCATCTCAGTTGTTCCCCCCATGAGATCACAGGTGGTTAGACAAAGAATAGGACGAAGCCTTTTACCACCGGCTAAGAGAGAATAACGCATGGCCTCATAGATTTTTTCGGGACGACTAATGGGAAGAGATGCGTCGAGTGCTGCTTCAACTAACTGTTTTTTTTCATCGAGATAGGACGCGAGGTCGAAACTGGATGCTTCTGATTGCGCCACACGGTTTTCGCTTGTCATAACCATGTCTAACTGCCTTAACCAACCAATTGCTTTGTATTATTTCTCTCAGTTTACAGGATCTTTGGTTCCCATTCCTAAACTCTAACTAACTGGGTTCAATTTTGCTTCGTCGGTGTTATTTTCTCGGCTTTAGCTAAGGAGGGATGATTTTTAGGGGTTATTGATATGATTTGACCTTAATTTGGGTATTCTTTAAAAGAGATCTTTTTTTTTACTTGATTAGAAATGATCATAGTTGGTTTTAATCAACACTAAAGCATAAATAGGTTTAAATTTATGTTCCCACTTAATCGATTATCTCTTGCTTATTTCTTGAGACTTGATAATAAGTTTCAACAAGGATTTACTTTGCTTGAATTACTCATTACCGTCATTATTATTGGCATCTTATCATCTATTTCAATCCCTGCTTATGTGGCAATAGTGGATAAGTTTCATTATGGCGAAGCAAAAATTCACATGGGATGTTTAAAAAGGGAATTAGAAGGAGTTAGGCTAGAGAAAGGTTATTTTCCTCCAGATGTAGGCAATAATAATGTTCCAGTCGGAACAGAATGCTTTATCAAAAATGAGACAAACTTAGTGCCTTATAATTCTAAATATGACTATGAAAATTGGACTGCTTCTGGAGGCTGTTTAATTCAAATTAGTTTTTTCGGTAAGAATAAAAAGAGAGATCAGCCGGGAAACAGCATTCTTTTTACAGAGCCAGGTTTTCATGAATACAAGTTAAATAATGGGGATGATTTAATTTTAAGTTTAGGTATTCAACCCAAAGAATTTTGTAGTCCTTAATTGGCTTTAATTAACCCAGATAGCTACTTATTTGATATGATGTCAATAAGTTGATTATCTTGAGGAATTATGTCGCAACAAGAAACTTATAAGGTGTGGGAAAAAGCGGAACTCTCTAAAAGCTTTTTGGAAGGAGTTAGAGGCGCAATTCCGTTGGCAGCAGAACAAATTGAAATAATACTAAGATTAATTAATTTAACTCAATCTCAGGTTGATAAGTTTCTTGATTTAGGTTGTGGTAATGGTATTTTAGGGAAAGCTATCTATTCAGATTTTCCTCAAGCAAAAGGCTGCTTTTTAGATCTCTCAGAACCCATGATTAAAGCAGCAAAAAATAATTTGAGTGAGCAACAAGAATCAACTTTTATCATAGCTGATTTTGGACAAAAAGATTGGATTAATTTGATTGATAAAACAGTTAAATTTGATGTCATTGTTTCAGGTTTTGCCATTCATCATCTACCAGATAATCGTAAAAGAGAAATTTATGAAGAAATCTATCAACTCCTGAAACCAGGGGGATTATTTTTGAATTTAGAACACGTTTCTTCAGTTTCTCCTTTAGGGGAAAAAGCGTTTAATGATCTTTTCGTTGATTCTCTTTATGCTTTCCATCAACAACAAGGTTCACAAAATTCTCCTCAAGAAATTGAGGCAGAATATTATAATCGTCCTGATAAATCAGCTAATATTTTAACTTTGGTGGAAACTCAATGTCAGTGGTTAAGAGAAATTGGATTTGTTGAAGTTGACTGTTTTATGAAGATTTTTGAAATTGCTCTATTTGGGGGTATTCGTCCTCATTAATATAAAATATTTTGGACAAAACAGGCCAAAGAAAGCCCCCTCAATGCAAGGAGAGCAAAATATCTTTATAATATTACTGTTGATGATGAGCCAATAGACTAATTTTTTGATCAAGCAAATCTTTAGATTGGTGGGTTACGGTGGATAATCAATTAACTTATTAGTTGCCTAAGATATCCCCACCTAACCCATCCTACACAAGAGTTTTAGAGTTTATGCTTGACAAGTCATACTCATTATGACTACACTAAGCTTAATTAAACTCATAATGACTTCCACTTAAGAACCCAAGGGTTTGCCCTCACGGATAAAATCAGCCTGTAGGGGGAGTGGAGTAGAAAGATTAACGCAAAGGAGACATAATCATGGCAACAGCACAAGTCACGAAACCCCAAGCAAAAGACCGTTTATACCCCACTCGTATCGATATTGCTGCGGATGTACGTCAAGAAATTATTGCTATCCTTAGTCAAACCCTAGCTACCAGTTTGGATCTCAAAACCCAAGCTAAACAAGCCCATTGGAATGTCAAAGGACTCGATTTTTACCAATTACATGAGCTTTTTGATACCCTGGCCGGTGAATTAGAAGGCTATGTGGATATGGTAGCGGAAAGAATTACTGCCTTGGGAGGGACAGCGATGGGAACTGCAAGAATTGCGGCATCTGAGTCCTTAATTGCCGAATATCCCTATGATATCGTGGATGGTGTCCAACATATCACCGCCTTAGCTGATCGTTATGCTACCTATGGGGCCCATCTTCGTGAAGCCATTGCTAAAACTGATGAATTAGGGGATGCTGATACGGCTGATCTTTATACAGAGATTTCCCGTGATATTGACAAACGATTATGGTTCTTAGAAGCTCATCTGATTAAGCAATAGGATTAGCATGATGATGGGGGCAGAATATTTTTTGCCCCCATCTATTTTAGAAATCTCGTTAAAATATTGATTGGTTAACAAAAATCAATACTTAATTGAGTCATGACAGTTTCCTATCCTCACAAACTCTACAATGGGATGAACGCCCGCGATATCTTAAAAAGAGTCGTCAGTGATCGTGAAATTCATCTGATTACCCTCAACCGCTATCGTTATAATGAACAACGTAGCTGTAAAGACCTTACCGATGTTATTGAAAAACTCAATGGTCAACCCAAAGATTTAGTCCAAGAGTTGTCCCGTCATGTTTGCGATGAGTCCCGCCATGCCATGTGGTTAACCGACTTATTAGTAGACTTGGGGGCGGATATTGGTACGCCTCCTGGAATGTCTTATATTGATGAATTTGAACGCTTATTAGACCAAGATTCCTACGTTAATGAAAATCAGAGGGAAGAAGCCATTATTGCTGCTTTAGCTGCCATTAATGTGACAGAAAAACGGGGTTGTGAATATTTTTCTGCCCATATTCATGCCTTGAAAGAAGCCCCCCAAACGGAAGAAAATATCAAGATTCGAGAAACCTTAGAAAAGATTTTCCCTGAAGAAGCGGGCCATGTCCGTTGGGGAAATCGTTGGTTAAAGAAAATTGCCCAGAAAAGTTCAGAAACTCAACAAAAAGTTGAGCAAGCGAAACGTAAATATACTGCCATTGAACAAGCGGCCTATGAAGCGGGAATGGATATTATGGCCGGGGCCGAATTACGTCGATTAAACCATCTTGTAGACATTGCCAACACCTTACCGCTATGGGAAAGACCGCAATATTTAATGCAATATCTTCCCCAAACCTTACTTGATCCTCAATTGCAAAAAACCCGTCTACAGGCAGCACAACGAGCTTGGAACCGCAATCCCCAGGACTTTGTTGAAAAGTTTGTGCCAATGTTTTTAAATGGGTTAAATCAGCCTCAATCTGTGAAAACCAAATCTTAGGTTTAAGGTCATAATAAGTAAAAAAATATTAGGGATGAAGATGGGAATGATGGGTTGGATTTTAACTTTACTGACTATTTTAGGAATTTGGACGGCAGCTATCCCCGCAGGATTTGCCCAAGAAGCGACGATTCCCCCCATTACGGAGGAACAGTTACAACAGGGGGAAGAAATCGCTAAAAAAGCCATAGAAGCCACGGAAAAAGGAGATTTTGCCCAAGCTGAAACCTATTGGACTCAATTAGTAGACCAGTTTCCCAGTAATCCGGCAGTCTGGAGTAATCGGGGGAATGCTCGTGTCAGTCAAAATAAGTTAGAGGAGGCGATCGCCGATTTTAACCATTCGATTGAATTGGCCCCAGATGCACCAGATCCTTATCTTAATCGAGGGACAGCTTTGGAGGGCCAGGGACAATATTTAGCGGCGATCGCGGATTATAATCGGGTTTTAGAACTTAATCCCGATGATCCCATGGCCTACAATAATCGGGGTAATGCGGAAGCTGGCCAGGGAGATTGGACACAAGCGTTAATTGATTATCAAAAAGCGGCAGAAATTGCCCCAAATTTTGCCTTTGCTCGTGCTAATGCGGCCCTTACTTCTTATCAGTTAGGGAAAACCGGAGAAGCGATCACCGAAATGCGGAATTTGGTTCGCAAGTATCCGATGTTTCCTGATATGCGGGCCGCTTTAACTGCGGTGTTGTGGGATATGGGACAACAGGGAGAAGCGGAAAGTCATTGGGTAGCAGCGATGGGTATGGATAACCGTTATCAAGATTTAGATTGGGTTAAAAATATTCGTCGCTGGCCACCGCAAATGGTTGCTGCTTTGGATAAGTTTTTAAACTTGAAATAAACTCAAGAATCTCCATAAAAATAGGGGTAAGGTTGTTATACTATAGGAGTTCTTAACTTCCTCACCCCTAATATTTTTAATCAACAAACATTCAAGTTCTTACTTGACAAAATCTAGATAAGATGGTTGTTTTTTTAAGCAGCTTGTAAGCGATAATCGGGTTCAACCCAACAATGGGGAAGGGGTTCACCAGAAGGAAATGTTAACTCTGATTTTCCGAAAGGTTCGGGATCTTGCATTTCTTCTCCACAGTGAAACCGTCCTAAAATTGTCCTTTGACAAGGATCATAAAGATGATCGATGTTAAGGACTTCGATGATATCACCACTGGGTTTATGTTGTAAAAACATTGATTATACCCTCCGTTGTTCATCTCCATTAATTCTGGTATAACACAAACCAATCAGGACAAACCTTAAAGATAATAAACTGTTGCAAAACGTTGTCTAACTGTTAAGAATTGAAAACCTATGACTTTAATCCGTTCGAGTTTTCGTATTTCTCCCTTGATTCAAGTTACTTTAATTAGTCTCTATGTTGCCCTCACTATTCCCCTTCCTTTCTTAGCTAAAGTGACAGATGCTCCGGTTTCTCCTTTGATTTTATGGGCAGGTATTATTCTGGGTTTATTGCTGTTAATTGGGGCATTAAGTGAACGGGTTGTAGTTGATGAAACCCAAATCAAAGTGACTTATCCTGTTTGGTTTCCCTCTTTTTTTCGTCAGGGATGGTCATTAAATTGGCAAGAGATTAAGGACTTAAAATTACGGACGACTGGACAAGGGGGATTAGTTTATTATTTTATTAGCGAAACTTCAGATAAAGCTTATTTATTGCCGATGCGAGTGGCTGGATTTTCTTCTTTAGTTAAAATTGTCACAGAAAAAACAGGAATTGATACCACTGATATTCGTCCTCTATCTCAACCTTGGATGTATTTAATTTTGTTAGTGGTTACGCTATTTTTATTATTAATGGATAGTTGGACAATTTGGACAGCTATGACTTATCAAGGATGATCTTTGACCCTTAATTCATTTTTAGGCAATAGAATTAATGCTTAACCTATTGCCTTTTTTAGTTAGAAATTATAACAATTTCTGAAAAATAAAGGTTTTACTTATCAACTTTAACCCCTCGCCAAAAAGCAACATATCCTTGAATATTTTTGGCTTTTTCTTTAGGATCGGGATAATACCAGGCGGCATCTTTATTTTCTTGTCCATTGACTTCAATGGTGTAATAACTGGCGACTCCTTTCCAGGAACAAGTGGTATGAGTTTCGCTGGATTTAAAATAGGTTTGATTAATGGACTCAGGGGGAAAATAATAATTTCCCTCTACAATTTCACCTTGATCACTTTCTGCTAAGATAACACCGTTCCAAATTGCTTTTGCCATTTTTCTAAAACTTTAAACACTGCTATTGTCTATTATGAAGGAGATGAGTTAAGTTGACAATACTTTGATGAAATTTACCCTACTAAAGAAAATCCCTCATATTTTTATTCTATGTAACATTTTAAGTTTAATATTAATGCTGTTGATAATCTTGTATGCAAAACACTTTGAACCATCGATTGATGGTTTATTTATTCCTCCAGCAACCCCTCCCTATCCAACCGGGGGACTATTAACCCATACTTTTCAAATTCTCTGTAGTATTCCTCCTGTGGTTTGTGGGTTTACTTTTACTTTATTAAGACGAATTGAACCTAAAAATAAAAGTAACTTTTTTTTGTTAGGTTCAGCTATTTTCACGGGAGGATTTTTACTCAATGAAATTTACCGTATTCATATTATTTTACTTTATTTCAATGTATCTAAAATGTCCACAATTCAAGTTTATGGGGTGATTTTATTAGCCTATGTTTTAATGTTCTGGAACAACTTTAAAGCCACTCCCTATGGTATGATTATTTTTGGTGTTTTTCTGTTGTTTTTGGCTGTGTTAATTGATTCAATTTCTGCTAGACTTTCTTTTCACTCTCTTTTAACAGAAGGAATTCCTAAATTATTTTTTGGTATTAATTATGCGCTTTATTTTTGGTTAGTTTGTTATCAACAAATTGTCATTATTTTTCAAAATAATTCTCAGAAAGTTAGGTAGAGACGTTATCTACAACATCTCTACGGTTAATTCCTTAAGGTGAGTTTAATTAAGAACGATTAGCATATTCTTTGGAATCATTAGGAAGATAATCATTAAACCCTTGTTGATCGTAATGATAAACTGTCCGAATGGGATAGGGAATATTGATATTTGCACGATCAAATGATTGTTTGATCGCCATAATCACTTGACTTTGAATACGTCGAACATCTGCTTGAAAAGGTGCTGTCCAATAGCGCAAGACTAAATCAATGGAACTATCCCCAAAATTGACTAAATCCACCTCTGGTTCTGGGTTTTCTAAGACTCCATTGACATCATAAATTGTTTTGAGTAAAATAGCTTTTGCTTGAGGTAAAGAAGTATTATAGTCAACACCAACTCCTAAATCTGTGCGCCGAAAATTAAATGCTGTTCGGACTTGTACTGCATTGGTAAAAACTGTAGAATTAGGCAATAAAACCCGTTCGCCCTGATAGGTACGAATTTGAGTTGTCCGAATATTAATCGACTCAACAGTACCTTCATATTCACCAACAATAATTTGATCATTGATACGAAAAGGTTCTTGCAATAATAGAAGAATTCCCGCTAAAAAGTTCTTGAAAATGTCTTGAAATGCAAAACCAATGGCAACTGAACTTAACCCTAAAGTTGCAATAACATCCCCTAATCTTAACCCTGGAAAAGCAGCAACACCAGCTAAAAGACATCCCGTTACCCAAGCAAGAATATAGCTTGTTTTGGTGAACAAAAGTTGTAATGAATGGCTTTTAATTACTTGTTTGCCAATTTTATCAGCTAGTTGTGCAATAAAGTCAGCAGCAAAGCGAGTTAACACAAGAATGATAATCGCAAAAATTACAGCAGGTATTCCTTTAATACTACTACTAATTAGATCGTTAATACTATTAGTGACTGTTTCTAAAATTTGATTCATCTATCTCCACAAACTATGAGATTAAGTATTCTGAGAAGACTGTCTAAAAGGCAAGGTGGAGGGGTTCCTCCACCTTGAAATCACGCCATAAAAACCAGACGGCTTTCTTAAATTAGTTCTTGACAGTTCTGTCCTAATGTAAATGACAGACTATTCAGTTTAAAAGTTCCTATTTAAACTTTTTAGCGGCATTTTCAAAAGAGGATTGTAGATTATTCCAGGCACTTTCAAATCCAGTTTGAATCTCCATCCAAGCATCTTCCCCTGCTTTTTGAAGTTCCTCAAATTTCTGATAAACAGCATCTCGTTGGGCTGATAATTCTTCAATTTGACTGTGATATTCAATCTCAGTATCAGCTTTAGCTTGTTGTGCTTTTGCTTTCAGTTCATCTATTTGTGCATTTAGCTTATCCAGTTGCGCTTTAACTTTCTTTTCGTAGGTTTCTTTGTTGAGATTTTGAGTGTTCATGGGTGCTTGAGTAGACATGGATATACCTCTTAATTACAATGTTCAAAAATGTTGTTTTTCCGGTTTATAATCTAGCTAACGCTGATAGCAATGAAGATTAAACCAATCACAAATGCAGTAGCTAATCCTCCTAAGATCATGTAAGCATATTGCTCTTTAGGAGTGGGATATTTTGACCCTTGAAGTTTCGGTGTGACTGGATAATTATTGATCAACCCTTCTTGATCGACAGTATAACCTTTGGTTGTGGTTGGGTTATTTAAACTCTCTTTTTTTTGTGCTTGAGAAACAGGATTATTTGGGGGTTCACTTCCTTCTCGTTTCTCTCTTGCAGCGACTTCTGCTGGAATAAGTTCGCTACCGTCACTATAGTTGTGTTCTAAGGTTTTGGTAGAGGTGTTCATACATATCTCCGATTCGACAAACAGTGCAGTTTTCTTGCGCCGTTATTACTATCATAGGACAAAATTTATACTTTGTCAAGTTATTGTACTAACAAAATACAGTGAAGGGGCTTGAAACCCTGTAAAATCCTGCTATAATCCTGTTAGGACAAATAAAGTACAATGTTAGTATGTAAAGAGAATGGCCAGAACAAAACCCAAGTCTGATAAGGTGTTAACCATCCGTCTTCCTGAAAAGGAATTATTGCGTCTTGAAGCGTATTGCATCATGGATGGAAAGACGAAAACGGAAGTCATCAGACAGTTTATCCATAGTTTACCTGTTCGGGAAACAGCAGTCATGGAATAGCTTGAAGGGTTGAAGGTTGGGAGTTTTTCGGTTTAAAGTTCTCAACTTTTAATCATTTAGAGATTAAATTTTAACCAATTAAATACCTGTTCAATCGAGATTATTTAAAAGTATTAGGAATGTTGATTTATGAATATGAAGAAAATTCAGAACCTATCCCAAAATTAGAAAGTGTTGAATGATTTTACGAAATTACACTGATAAGCAACCAAAAAATTTAGAATTTTTCCTGTAATTACAGCAGTTTACGTCAAGTAGATTGACTGAGATAGACTAATACTTAATAAATTATAGGATTAATCTATGTCTCATACAAATCACTCAAAATCAATGGCTAAAGTTGCTAGTTTAGGATCAAAAATTATTGAAGCAGTTGCTCCTCCTGTTACAAAAGTTCTTATTGATGAGCTAGAACAAAAACATAAACAGGAACGTAAAAAAACACAAAATAAAGGCTCTATCGAACCTGCTATGTAAAACTATTAAAAAATATAGGCTCAAACCCTTAAGGGTTAAGCTATACAGACAAAACCCGCCTACGCGGGTTCAATTTAGTCTCCGAAGGGAGACTTAGTTTCTATAGTATCAGGCTTCAGTCTGTATGTAGGTGTTGATTTAGCTTTAGTGAAGCACTTAAAATGGGCAAAAGCAAAATTTGATAAAGTAGTAGAGTTGGTTCCTGACTTAAATCAAAAATGGATAGAAGAACCCTTTAAAGAAACTCAACTTTTGTTATTAGATATTTCCAATTGTATAACACTTTTAGATCGAGAACATGATATCTATGATCAAAATGATCGAGTCATAAAAATTGGTGATCTGGTTGCTGTACATTGTACAGATGAAAATAACAAACCTTATAACCATTAAGTGCCTAAACAAAATTAATTACATAGTCTTTTCCAAAATTATCAAGCACTTTTTTGAGATAGCTAAGTAAGCTATTCCAATTGTCGTAAGCCTCAACTTCAATCCACTCATATTTAATAAATTT